>JBFKGW010000532.1:0-2300 GCA_041633145.1 Alphaproteobacteria bacterium | reverse complement strand
GGGCCCGAGCGGGCGCGGCCGATGGCGACGATATGAATGTTCATCTACGCCCCACCGGAGTCTCGCGACGCAGCCACATGGCGGTCAGGCTGCGCCGTCAGACGGTCGAGACCTCGTTCGCGTCGCGCGCCGCGACACTCGATTCCCACAATTTTTCGAGATCGTAATAGGCGCGCACCTCGGGCCGGAACAAATGTACGATGACGTAGCCGGCATCGATCAGGACCCAATCCTTGGCTTCCCGACCTTCGCTTTGCACGTTGCGGATACCGGCGTGTTTTAATTTTACCAACAGATGCTCGGTCATCGCGTCGACGTGGCGGGCCGACCTTCCGCTGGCGATGACCATGTAGTCGGCGATATCTGTTTTACCGGCCAGGGGAACTACTTTGACTTCGTTAGCCTGATCGTCATCGAGCGATTCTTCGACCAGAGCTAGAATTTTTGTCGCCATTTCAGGCGACGTCTTTTTCTGTGTCGCTTCTATGATAGTGCCCTCGCTTGCAAATTCGTCCTCCTCTTCTTTTACCACACCGTGGTTACTCATTTATGTGGCCATTCGCCGGCTCGGCGAATGGCCGTCGCCGCCGCCGGATGCTGGCGCAACGGCAAAAACGCCCAGGCTGGCGGTGTCTGGTCGGCCAAGCCTGCCGCCCGCTCAGCAGTTAGGCGACCGGCCCGAAACCGCTGGGCCGCCACCCCGGCCAAAGCTTTGAAATCATAAGTTTCGCGGGCAAAGACCGCAATGGACACGGTGTTAAATATTTCCGTCCAGCGGCGCCAATGGGGCATTTGCACCAGATTGTCCGAGCCCATTAACCAAACAAACTTGGCCGCCGGAAAGCGTTGCTGCAGCCGCGCGATAGTGTCGACCGTATAGCGGGTGCCGAGCTGCGCCTCGATCGTGGTGACCCGAATGCGCGGGTGGCGCGCCAAAATTCTTGCATGCGCCGCACGATCGGCCAGCGGCGCCATGCCCGTATCCGGCTTCAGCGGATTTTGCGGCGATACCAGCCACCAAATGGCGTCGAGCTGCAGCCGTTTCAAGGCCTCGCAGCTGATATAGACATGGCCTTCATGGGCCGGATTGAACGAGCCGCCGAGCAGGCCGATCCGTTGCCGCCCGGCGCCAGGCACCAAACCATCGAAGTGAGACACCGTCAGGGTCGGACCTGCCCGGCGCCGCGCACGATGTATTTATAAGTGGTCAGCTGTTCGGCGCCGACCGGACCGCGCGCATGCAGCCGGCCGGTCGAGATGCCGATTTCCGCCCCCATGCCGAACTCGCCGCCGTCGGCGAACTGGGTCGAGGTGTTGTGCATGACGATGCCGCTGTCGACCCGCTCGAGGAACCGCGCCGCCACCGCGTCGTCGTCGGTGACGATCGCGTCGGTGTGGTTCGAGCCGTGGTGGTTGACGTGGTCGATCGCGCTGTCGACGCCGTCGACCACCTTCACCGCGACGATCGAGTCGAGATACTCGGTGTCCCAATCTTCCTCGCTGGCCGCAGCAATGCGCGGATCGATCGCTTGCGCCTCGGGGTCGCCACGAACCTCGCAGCCGGCATCCGCCAGATCATCGACGATCGGCGTGAGATAGTCGGGCGCGACCGAGCGGTCGATCAACACGGTCTCGGTCGCACCGCAAATGCCGGTGCGGCGCATCTTGGCGTTGAGCACGATCGCGCGCGCCATCTCGGGCTGCGCCTTTTCGTGCACGTAAGTGTGACAGAGGCCCTCGAGGTGAGCGAACACCGGCATGCGCGCTTCGTTCTGCACTCGCTCGACCAGCGACTTGCCGCCGCGCGGCACAATGACGTCGATGAACTCCGCCATGCCTAACATGGCGCCGACCGCCGCCCGGTCGGTGGTCGGCGGCGCTTGCACGCAGGTCTCGGGCAATCCGGCGTCGGCTAGGCCCTGCTGCAGGCATTCGAGGATCACCCGCGAGGTATGGAAGCTCTCCGAGCCGCCGCGCAGAATCGCCGCGTTACCGGCCTTCAGGCACAGCCCGCCGGCGTCGGCGGTAACGTTGGGCCGCGATTCGTAGATCACACCGATCACGCCGAGCGGCACCCGGACGCGGGCGATCTTCAAGCCGTTCGGCCGCTCCCATTCGTCGAGCACGGTGCCGACAGGATCGGGCAGCGCAGCGACTTCTTCGAGGCCCTGCGCCATCGCCTCCACGCGGCTGTCGTCGAGGATCAACCGGTCGAGCAGCGCGCCGCTGATGCCCTTCGCCTGCGCTTCCGCTACATCCTTTGCGTTGGCGGCCAGAATGTCGTCCCTGCGTTCACGGAT
>JBFKGW010000531.1:0-2315 GCA_041633145.1 Alphaproteobacteria bacterium | reverse complement strand
CGTCGACCACGGGTGCCCCTAAGCCGCTGACCGGCGGCCGATTATTTCCGGCGAGGTAGGCGCTATGCCTCTTCGGCCTGCGCCAGTAGCGCGTCGATCTCTTTCATCCGGCGTCGCAGGTAGGCAACGACCGCCTGGTCGAGTTCTTCCAACTGGGAGCCGTAGAAATGATCGGCGCCTTCGATGACATGGCGATCGATCACCACATCGCGCTGTTTGGCGACCTTGGCGATCATTTCTTCGATCGATGCCGGCGGCACGATCTCGTCCTTGTCGCCGTGAATGATTAGGCCGGAGGCCGGGCAGGGCGCAAGAAAAGAAAAATCGTACATGTTGGCCGGCGGCGACACCGAAATGAAACCGCTGATTTCCGGGCGCCGCATAAGTAACTGCATACCGATCCAGGCGCCGAACGAAAACCCGGCGATCCAGCACTGACGGGCTTCGGTATGGATGCTCTGCAGCCAATCGAGGGCGGAGGCGGCGTCCGACAGTTCGCCTTCGCCGCGGTCATAGGTGCCCTGACTGCGACCAACGCCGCGGAAATTAAAGCGCAGCGTGGCAAAACCTTGATTTACGAAGGTTTGGTACAGCTGATAGACCACCTTGTTATTCATCGATCCGCCATGCTGCGGGTGGGGGTGCAGCAATATGGCGATCGGCGCATTGGGTTCTTTGGCCGGGTAAAAACGACCCTCGAGGCGTCCTTCCGGGCCGTTCATTATAACTTCAGGCATTCATATCCTCGTGGCCGGCGTGGCACGGCCGGCGAATTCCAAACTTTACTCAACTACTTCACGGCGCAAACCAGGGATTTAGCGGCAAATACTTGACCGTTAAGGTCAAGTAACCTATATGCCGGGTACCGTTGATGGCCCCTGTTGCTTTGCAAATCAGAGAGTTACGACGGGCTGTATATCATAAAGGTGGTCATGATCTACAAGGACCTGGTCGAAGAAATCGATGCGTATATGGAACGCGATCCCGCGGCCCATTCGCGTCTTATGGTGTTCGTCAGTTACCCTGGCTTACACGCGGTGATCTGGCACCGCGTAGCACACTGGTTGTGGAGCAACCGGTTGTTCATCCTGGCGCGGCTAGTCGGACATTTCGCGCGGTGGATAACCGGAATTGAGATTCACCCGGCGGCGCTAATCGGCCGGCGGCTCGTGATCGATCACGGCATGGGTGTGGTGATCGGCGAAACCGCCGAAATCGGCGATGGTGTCACGTTATATCATGGGGTCACCTTGGGCGGCATTGCACCGTCGGTCGACAGCGAAACGCAAAAGCAGGTGAAGCGCCACCCGACGGTGCTGGACGGCGCCATTATCGGTTCCGGAGCTCAGGTTCTCGGACCGGTTACCGTTGGCCGCAACGCTCGGGTCGGCGCCAACGCGGTGGTCGTCAAGGATGTTGCCGATGGGGTTACGGTCGTCGGCATACCGGCCAAAGCGGTCGATGCGAAGGTAGTAGCGGCGGATCGTTTTGCCGCCTACGGCACGCCCACCGTGGAAACGCCAGCGCGCGAGGAGCGGGCGATCGCCGGTCTGCTCAACGAAGTAAGCGCGCTGCGGCGGCGAGTCGAAGAACTCGAAAAGGAACAGGCACAGCGGATCGTGTCGGCGCCGCCAGAGGCCAGCGATGATACCGAAGCTGAAACCGAGGGACCGCCTGCATGAGCGAAACTCGACGATACGTTCAAGCTGGGAGGTAAAACCTTGAAACTCGGAACCAAAGGGCGATACGCGGTGATGGCCATGGTCGACTTGGCCATGTACGAAAATGGCCAACCGATTACGCTGAGTGAGATCGCCGAACGGCAGGAAATTTCGCTGTCCTATCTGGAGCAGTTGTTCGCGAAATTGCGCCGCGCGGGCCTGGTCAAAAGCGTTCGCGGACCAGGTGGCGGCTACCGGCTCGCCTTCGACGCCGGCAGCGTGCGGGTCTCCGACGTCATTCGCGCCGTCGACGAACCGATTCGGGCGACCCGCTGTCGACCGGGCGGACCGGTGAGCTGTGTCAGCAAGAGCAGCCGCTGTCTAACCCACGATTTGTGGGACGAGCTGGGGCACCAGATTCATCTTTATTTGAGCTCAGTCACTCTGACCGATGTTGTGGAGGGCCGTGTATTGGGCACCAGTCGGCTGTTCGACGGGGCGCCGACAGCAGAAATGGCGGCGCAGTAGTCCCCTCGATGGACGCCTATCTCGACTATAACGCTACGGCGCCGGTGCGGCCCGAAGTCGCCACTGCGATGACTTCGGCGCTCGATTTGTGCGGCAATGCGTCATCGGTTCACCGCTTCGGACGTT
>JBFKGW010000530.1:0-2317 GCA_041633145.1 Alphaproteobacteria bacterium | reverse complement strand
TCGTCGACCTGATCGGGCACGCTGGCATGGTCGAAGAAGCACCGCCCCAGGCTGTCGCCGGCGGCGTCGACCAATTCCATGTCGCCATAGGAGAAATCGGCCTCGGCCAACGCGGCGAGATGCCGGTCGAGCCCGTGCGGCGCGATCAGGTCATCCATGTCGGAGAACACCAGAACATCGGCCCCGCTCGCCTGCCCGGCGGAGAGCATTTCGCGGCGCACCCCGGCCGGCGTATGACCGGGCGGCACATCGACGGTGACGACTTCCAACTGACCGCCCAAACCGGCCAACGCAGCAGCGGCGTCTTGCAGGCCGTCGACCGCGCCGACGAAGACAACGTCGTGGCCCGCCGCGGCGCGCTGCACCGCGTCCATGAACGGGGCGAGAAACGGCCGCCCGGCCTCATACAGCGCGGCGCAAATCGCGATCTTCATGGTCGTGCAACCGTTCGGTCATGAGGGCTTCGGCGGCCAGGAAATCGGCTTCGGTGTCGATATCGACCGCGCGTTCGCTCGGCATCGGGTAGCCATAGGTATGCGGCCCGAAAAAATTGCGGGTCTGCCGCAACGCCGCGACCTGCAGCACGTAGATCGAACCGTTGGGCAGATAGACCGGGGTATAGCTCTGGCGATTGGCGAGCCCGGCGCTGGCGACGACGGGGTGCAGCCGGCCGTCGGCGTCCATGTGCTGCAGCCATTCCGCCGGCTTGGCTTCGCTGACCGATACCACCGCGTGCGCGTCGCGGCGCCGGTACAGCTCGATGGCGGCTGAGATATCGCTCGGCAGGCGCAACGGCGAAGTGGGCAGCAAGACGCAGATCTCTTCCGGCGCGGTGCCTTCGCTGACGCCGAGGCAATCGACCGTATGCATGTAGACATCGACCGCGTGGGCGTCGTCGGTTGCCAGTTGGGCCGGCCGCCGGAATGGCACCTCGACCCCCGCAACGCCGCGGCAGACGCCAATAATTTCGTCGTCGTCGCTCGACACGATCACCCGGTCGATGGCGTCGCAGGCCAGCGCCGCGCGCAGGGTGTGAACGATCAGCGGCAGGCCCGCCAAGCGCCGCAGGTTCTTACCCGGTACGCCCTTGGAGCCACCGCGCGCCGGCACGATGGCGATCATGCGGCGCGCCCGACCTGCGACGGCGCCCGCTCGACATCGTCGTCCGACAACAGCGTGTCCACGGCAATATCGTGGCGCGCCGCGCGCCCGATGAGCCGGCCCGCCTCGTTGGGGCTGATGCCGGTGCCGGGGCGGCGGAATTCGAGATCGTCCTCGCTGAGCACTTCGCCGGCGCGAATATCGCGCGCCGCCACGACGCTGCGGCGCATCGCCTGGGCGTTCTGGCGTTCCGCCGCCGACACGACGCGCCGCCGCGAACCGAGCGCCGCCGGGATACGCCGGGCGGCCGAGGTGATGATCGCCATATCGGCCGGATCGGCCGAGACCGCATGATCCCAGCCCGGCAAGCTCTTATCGAGGGTGAAGTGTTTTTCGATCACCGCCGCGCCCAAGGCGATCGCCGCCAGGGGGATCTCGACACCGATCGTGTGGTCGGAAAAACCGACCGGATAGCCGAAGGTCTCGCGCAGCATCTCGATGTTGCGCAGGTTGACGAAGGCGTCTTCCGGCGGCGGATACAGCGCGATGCAATGCAACAGGACGGTGTCGGTATGGCCGACGCCCTCCAGCGTGGTCAGCGCGTGCTCGATCTCGGCCAGGGTGCTGAACCCGGTCGACAGGATGATCGGCCGGCCGGTTTTCGCCGCGTCGATCAGCATGCGGTCGTGGTTCAGGTCCATCGACGCGATCTTGACGAACGGCGGATCGAGCGTGTCGAGCGCGACGATCTCGGCCGCCGAACACGGCGTCGAGGCAAAATCGATGGCCGTCTCGCGGCAGTATTGGGCGAGCGCCGCCATGTCGCTTTCGGCCACCGCGTAGGCGGCGACGGCTTCTTTTAGTTCGGCATTGTCGTCATAGACCGATTGGGCGAACAGCCCGGTGCCCCAGGACTGAAACTTGGCGGCATCCGCCCCCGCGGCCTTGGCGGCGCGAATGTGCGCCCGCGCCTGCTCCATATCGCCGTTGTGGTTGGCGCCGATTTCAGCGATGACGTAGGGACGATCGTCTTTGAGAAAGTGCATGTTCGCTCCGCAGACAGGTGTGCAACCAGCGGTCGTTTGGGCCGCTGCTAACCGCTCTTAACCTATCCGCGACGCGGTAAAGATTTCCTAAACCATAATCGGTCGAGGGGCCCCGAAATATGGCGTTGCTGGCGCCTTAGCGCTCCGGCTCGCAGGGGCCCGACTTGTCT
>JBFKGW010000529.1:0-2343 GCA_041633145.1 Alphaproteobacteria bacterium | reverse complement strand
TGGTCGCCAGCGCCGATACCAGCAGGATGAGGATGCGCAGGCCGGTGTTGGCGGCGATGTTCTCTCGGTGCGAATAGGCATCGAAGATCATCTTGCTGCCGACCGCCGACAGCAGGCCGAAGGCGACCCAGTGATCGAACGCGGCGATCAGGCCGAGCAGCGCGATGCCGATGGCCCAGCCGATCAGCGGGGTAACCGCGGCAAAGCCGCCGAACAGGCCGGCCACCCACACCGCGATGGCGAGCCGATGGTGCCCGACCAAGGCGCCGCGGCTGACCGACGCGCCGAACGCATCCATCGACAGGCCGATCGCGACCAGCAATAACGCTTGAAACGCCATGATGACGGCACCTGCCTACGATTATTTATTGGTTATGACGTTGGCGAACGCCGGGTCGGTGAGGGGCGGGCCGCGCCGCTAAAGCCTCGCCCCAAGCGCTGGAGCTAAACGCGTCCGGTGTTGCTGGTTGCGGTTCGACGATCAATGACGGCTACAAATGACGCCGCCACCCTAGCAGCGCCCGCCGGGGCGGCAATGGCGCGTAACGTCGCAGCGCGTACGGGTGCTTAGTGCGACGGCGGAGTGCGGGTACTTTAGCCCGCCAAGCAGCGTCTTTTCCACGCGAAGCGGAGTTGTATCTGCTATATCGCCTCCTACTGAAAATAGAATTCGAGGCAGCAAATGCCCTCCGTGCCGATCATCGAGACGTCGCCGGCATCTGATTTACCGCCGATAGCCGGAATCTGGAGGCGCCTGGCGGCGTTTATTGTCGACATTCTATTGTTGGCTATACCGGCCATGATACTGGGGATGGTATTCTTCGAGTGGGCCGCCAGCTTAGGTCAGTCAGGCCGGCTCGTCGGATTCGTCGTCGCGCTGGTTTATTTCGGCGTTTTGAACAGCAACCTCGGCAGCGGCCAAACGCTCGGCAAACGACTGCTCGACATCCGCGTTGCTGACCGGTCGGGGAGGCCGCTGTCGCTTGTTCGTTCCGGCCTGCGGTTTGCGGTCCTCGGCGTCCCGTTCTTCGTTAACGGTGTGCAGTTCAACTTGAACACAGCGCCGGGTGGATTGATCGCAATTCTGGCCACGGCGCTGTTGTCCGTTATTGTGTTCGGCGGCCTCGGCGCGATCATTTACCTGTTCATATTCAATCGGCAAACGCGTCAGTCGCTGCATGATTGGGCGGTGGGCAGCTACGTATTTCGCGGTGCGCCCGCGGCGTTGCCGATCGCGCTGACGACGCCTCGCCTGCATCGCATCGTGATCAGTGCCTGGTTCGCACTGACGCTGATCGTGCCGGGCATTTTGACATTTCAAGCAAGTAAATCGATTTCGAGCGAAACGCTGGCGTCCTCAACGGAACTGCAACGAGAAATACTAGAGCGGCACGATTTGCGAAGTATCAATTTCAGGTTTGGCGAGACCAGCGTCGCGACGGTAAGAGAAGGCCGTACGACGACAACTTTTCTACAAGTCAGTGTACAAACCAGTGACCCAAACGCTGACTTTGGCGCGATATCGACTGGAGTCGCAAGGTCGGTGCTTGAGCGCCATCCGGATCTACTCGGTCGCGACGTGCTCGGGGTGACCTTGCAGCGAGGGTTTGATTTCGGCGTCGCGCGCGGGAGCCGGAACTACAACGAAACGCACACGGCGGCAGAGTGGCAGGAAAAACTAAAAAGGTCTCCGATTAGCCGCTAATGCCCGTTCGGATCGCGGTGCGCAACGATCGCTTCGCTAAAACGTCTCGGCGAAAAACTCGCGCATCATGCGGTACGACTTCTGGCACAGCTGTTCGTCGTAGACCTGCACCGGCGGGTTGTTGGCGCCGTGCACGCAGAACGAGTGGGTGCCACGCCCGAACATCATCACCTGCCAGTCGACGCCGGCCGCGGTCAGCTCTTCCTCGAGCGCGTCCATCATCGGCTTCGGCGTCACCGGGTCGACCGAGCCGTGCAGTGCCAGCACGGGGCCCTTGAAATCGGCCTTGGCGGCGGCATCGACCGGGTTGGGCGCGGTGACGTGGAACACCACGGTGGCCTTGAAGTCGGCGCCGGCGCGCGCCTGCTCCAGCGCGAAGCCGCCGCCCATGCAGTAGCCGATGGCGCCGATCTTATCGGGGTCGATCAGGCCGCGCTCGGTGGCTTCGGCGGTCAGCACCTCGAAGGCCTTGGCGCCGCAACCGAGAATGAGCGGCAGGTCATTGCGCACCCCGGTGGCGCTAGCGAGCAGCTCGTCCTGGGTCTTTTCCTTCTCGCCATAGCCGACGCCATACATGTCGGCCACCATCATCACGTAATCGCTGCCGCCGGCGTCGACCGCCATGTCGACCGAATGGG
>JBFKGW010000528.1:0-2361 GCA_041633145.1 Alphaproteobacteria bacterium | reverse complement strand
CCGGTTCCTGTACTATTACGGGCCCGACGACATGATCTACGAATATTCCTGCGGCGTGCGCATGGTCGACGACACCTGGCGGCCGCGCCAGTTCCCGATCGCCGATGCCTCGTTCTGCGCCTGGGGCTCGCGGCCCGACCTCAGCATCCTCGGCCCGAGCGACGCGGAGGCCTGAGCTTCCGGTTCGCGCCGTCCCGATGATCGACATCGTCGATATCCGCTACTGCCGGCTCGGCACCCCCGATCTGGCGGGTGCGGTTCGCTTCGCCACCGAGATGATCGGCCTCGAAAGGGTCGACCGCGTCAATGGCGCCGCCTATGTGCGCGGCGACGACCGCGACCACAACATCTGCTATTTCGAGGGCGATCCGGCCGATCAAACCCTGGGCTTGGAATTGCGGACCTTCGACGAGCTCGACGCCGCCGAAACGGCGCTGCAGGCAGCCGGGCTGCAAACCCGGCGCGGCAGCGACGACGAGGCTGCCGCGCGGCGCTGCATGGGCTTCCTCAACTTCCACGATCTCACCGGCAACTCGATCGATCTGGTGGTGCGGCCGTTTCATTCCGGCACCCGCTATTTCCCCGCGCGCGATGCCGGTATTACCGAATTCAGCCATGTCGGCCTGAAGACCACCGACGCGCCGCGCGACGAGGCGTTCTGGACGACGCTGTTCAACTTCCGCGCCAACGACTGGATCGGCACCGCGCCGTTGATGTCGTTCGATGCGGTGCACCACCGGGTGGCCCTGTTCCCGACCGACCACGCCGGCATCCAGCACATCAATTTTCAGACCGCGACCTTGGACGACATCATGCGGTCCTATTATTTCTTCCGCGACCGGCAGGTGCGCATCAATTTCGGCCCGGGCCGCCATGCCACCTCGGGCGCCATGTTTCTCTACTACGAAGGCCCCGACAAAATGACCTACGAATATTCGTCGGGCGTGCGCATGGTCGACGACACCTGGCGGCCGCGCCAGCTGCCGTTCAAAGACGAATCGTTCTGCGTCTGGGGCTCGCGGCCCGATATCGACGAGTTCAAGTCCGATTAACACCAGGGCGCGCGTGCGTAACCGCCAATCAACTTCGAGGACAGCGACATGACGACGACCGAGTTCGGCTCGCTCGGCGAGCCGATCGAGCAAACGCAAATCCGCGTGCGCAAGGCGGCGCGCTGTCTGCCGCGCCACGGCCTCGGCCACGCCTACGGTCATGTCTCGGCCCGCCTCGACGACAGCTCGTTCCTGGTATGCGCGCCCAAGCCGATGGGGCTGCTCGAAGTCGGCGAGCCGGGAACCGTGGTGCCGACCGAGGGCGCTCTGCCTGACGGCGTGTTGGGTGAAGTTCGGGTGCACCAGCAGATTTATAAGCGCCGGCCCGATGTCAACGGCATCATCCGCACCTTCCTCGAGGCCACGCTGACCCTGTCGACGATGCGGCTGACGCCGCGCGCGCGGCACGGCTTCAGCGCCTATTTCCACCCGCAGCCGCCGCTGTGGGACGACCCGGCCCTGCTGCGCAACGACGAAGCAGCCGCCGGCGTCGCTGAGACCCTGGGCGATGCCCGCGCCATTGTGCTGCGCGGCAACGGCGTCGTCGTCACCGGCGCGACGATCGAGGAAACGGCGGCGATGGTGTTCTATCTGGAACAAGGTGCCAAGACCGAGCTCGCCGTGTTGGCTTGCGGGGGCCACCCCGATGCCGACCCGGTGATATTAACGCCTGGGCAAGCCGAAGCGCGTAATACGGGAGCGGGCCGCATCTACGAGCGCATGTGGGATTACCTCACCGACGGCGACCCCGAGTAAGTTTGTTATAACCCAGCGTTACCTACCCCCAACCGGACCCGCGCCGATGCCAAAAAAAAGATCGATTACCTACCCAAAGGCCTATGAGAACCAGGATTTCATCAAGAGCCGCGAAGGTCGGGCGCTGCGCATCCTCTCGGAATACGAAGAACCTTTAAGCCGGCTGGCCCACTACAACGTCACCGACACGGTGGTGTTCATGGGCTCCGCCCGGCTCCCTTCGGCTGAAGATGCCGCCGCCGCGGTCAAGGCGGCGGAGAACGGCGACGGCGATCTGGCGTTCGCGCAGCGGATGCAGAAGATGTCGGTCTACTACGAGGCGGCGCGCGATCTGGCCCACCGCCTGACCGACTGGTCGAAGAGCCTGGGCGACGAACAGCGCCGGTTCGTGGTGTGCACCGGCGGCGGCCCAGGTATCATGGAAGCGGCCAACCGGGGCGCTTCGGAGGCCAAAGGTCTCAATGTGGGGCTCACCATCTCGCTGCCATTCGAGGAGTTCGACAACCCCTATATCAGCCGCGAGCTGGGCTTCCATTTCCACTATTTCTTTATG
>JBFKGW010000527.1:0-2383 GCA_041633145.1 Alphaproteobacteria bacterium | reverse complement strand
GGTCTCCGACCACGCGATGGCGCTGCTATTGTCGCTGGCCCGCAAGATCCCCTTCTCTACCTCGATGGTGAGCAGCGGGCGCTGGGAAATGCCGGCCGTCGTGCCGATCCGCCGCTTCAAGGGCCGCACCTTGGGCCTCGTCGGCATCGGCAATATCGCCCAGGCGATCGTCGGCAAGGCGCAGGCCTTCGGCATCAAGACCATTGCCGCCGACCCCTACGCCCCCGACGAGGTGTTCGCCAAAATGAACACCGAGAAAGTCGAGCTCGACGAGCTGCTCGCGCGCTCCGACTACGTCTCGGTGCACGCGCCGTTGACGCCGGAGACCGAGAACATGTTCTCGACCGAGGCGTTCTCGAAGATGAAATCCGACGCGTTGCTGATCAATACCTCGCGCGGCCCGCTGGTCGATGTCGACGCGCTGGCCAAGGCGCTTGACGCCGGTGAGATCGGTGGCGCCGCCCTCGACGTGCTGCCGCAGGAGCCGCCAGCCGCCGACCATCCCTTGCTCGGGCGTGACGACGTTATCCTGACCCCTCACACCGGGTTCTATTCCGAAGACGCCCTGCTCGACCTGCAAACCACCGTGGCGACCGATGTTGCTACCGTCCTGGGCGGCGGCACCCCGAAGTATCCGGTCAATCCCAAGGTACTGCAGGGATAAGGCTTCTGGCCGGCTATAAAACCTGGAGCGAGAGACAATGAAGGCAATGGTCCTCGGCAAGCCGAACTCGGTGAGCCTGCAAGACGTTGAACAGCCCCATTCCGACACCGGCAACAGCATCGTCCGGGTGACCCACAGCGGCATTTGCGGCACCGATCTGAAAATCTTCACCGGCGGCATTCCGGCGAAGTATCCGCTGATCATGGGTCACGAAATGATCGGCGAGGTGGTCGAGGCGGCTAGTTCCGACACGCCCAAAGCAGGCAGCCGGGTGATCGTCGATCCGGTAACGTTTTGCGGCAATTGCTTTCATTGCGACATCGGCCAGACCCAGCTGTGTCCCAACGGCGGGCTGATCGGCCGCGACGCCGACGGTGGCTTTGCCGAGTACGTCGCTGCGCCGCCGGGCAACATCTACGCCATGCCCGAGGGCATCGGCGACCGCGAGGCGCCGTTAATCCAGGTGCTGACCACGGTGATGCACGCGCAAGAAATGGCCTCGATTGGACCTGGCGACAACGTCGTCATCCTCGGCCTTGGGGTCAGCGGCCTGCTTCATGTTCAACTGGCGAAGGCGCGCGGCGCCAAATCGATCATCGGCATCACCCGCAGCGCCTGGAAGCGCGAAGTTGCCGATCAGATCGGCGCCGATTTGACCCTGGCGCCGGACGAACACACCAAAGAGCGCGTTCTGGAAGCGACCAACGGCATCGGCGCCGACGTGGTCGTCGAATCCGCCGGCAAGCTGCCGGTGCTGGCGCAGGCGATGGACCTGGTGCGCCTCGGCGGCCGCGTGCTCGGCTTCGGCATCCACACCAACACCGAAGGCGCGCTGCCGTTCTACGACATGTACTTCAAGGAAATTCAGTTCATCAACGCGCGCGCGGCGACGCAGAAGGATTTCGCGTCGTGCCTCGACATGTGCGCCAGCGGCAAGATCGATCTGACACCGCTGATCTCAGACGTGGTGCCGCTCGACCAGCTCGACCAGGCGCTCGAGATGGTCGGCACCGACGCGCCGCAGCGGATGAAGATTATTTTGGAGAACGCCTAGGCGGGGCGGAAAGAGGATCCCGCTTCCGCCGTGACGCGAAGTGCCGGATTGGGGTAGGGCGCGAAGTGCAGCAACGCCGACGCGATCGCCTGGTGGCGGCTGCCGCTGACGAACGGCGTTAGTCCTGGCCGGGCAATTTAGTCCGCCATATGAGCGGCATTTGAGGCCACCTCCGTCGCCTCCACGCAGGCGCGTCCAAAAACTCTCGGGCGACAGTCTTTCACCCCATCTTTTTGTGAATTTTTTCTCGATTTGTGCGGGTTCGCACAGCCTGCTCCGCAAAAGTTTCCCAGACTCCTCTTTGAGAATTCCATCGAACCGCTTTCTCTCAATACCAGGAGACGGGATATGGAAGATTACGATCCTGCGACATTTCAACAAACCAAAAGCGATGCGTTAGCCGCTTGGGCAGTATTTACGGTTCTATTTGCAGGAATACTTATCGGCTCATTTATCATCGACGGTACCGATCCAGATGAACAAAGCGGCCCGCTGAGGGCAGACAATATTCAAGGCTCGCTACAAGCGAACGTCCCTCTGCAAACGATGATTTCTTCGTGTGATCGCCAACTCTACGCAAATAGTGCGCCCGAAAATGTCAGACAAAGGCTAATTCGGTTGCGCTGCGCACGGATTATTCCCTTCACCGACTAGAATCGGAGAGT
>JBFKGW010000526.1:0-2391 GCA_041633145.1 Alphaproteobacteria bacterium | reverse complement strand
ACCAGGCGAGATTTTCTACGACATCTCCGCCGTGCCGCAGTCGCTGATCGAAGGCGATGATACGGTTTCATTGGTTCTGCGCGAGTTGTCGAATTTCTGCTACGACACTTTGCGAGTGGAAATGGATAAGGCCTTGGATGGTCCCGGTAATCTGCGTGTGCATATGGCAGGAGCAAACCCCGACGTATTGGAAAGTCATCCCTTCATTTTCAATATAACCCTCGAATCCAATTTCGACCGTTTGGCCGCGCTGGTGCTCGAGGGTTTGACCACCAGCCAGGGATTACTGCGCGCCCTGGCACTGTCGGCCGGCGGTGTTCCCGCCGCTGCTGTCGTGCCGTAACTTGCCTTGGTTTTGCCACGGCCGGGCGGTATCTTGGTGGAAACAATTGGCCACCGAAGGAGACGCTGTTGTTCAAGACCTTTGAAAGGCGAACCGCTGCCGCCCTCTTCGGCTGTTTCGTCTTGGCCGCCTGCGAACCGACGGTTCGGGTCGAGGCGCCGCGTGAACCGATCACCATCAATTTGAACATCAAGCTGGATGCCGATGTTCGTTTGAAAATCGAGGAAAAGGCTAAAGAAGATGTCCGCACCAATCCGATTTTCTAGTCTGGCGTCACATCCGATTTCCAGCATCGTCCAACTGCGGCGTCGCTTGATCGCGGGCTCGCCAGTCGCTTTAGCGATAGGCTTGCTGCTCGCGGTGATGCTTGTCCTGCTGCCGGTCGGCGATACAGCGCGGGCCGATGCCTTGTCCGATGCACGCGCGGCGGGAACTGTTGGCGAACGGTTTGACGGGTACCTGGCGCTGCGTGATCCGTCGGCGCCGGCGAGCGCGCGGCAATTAGTCGAAGACATCAACACCAAGCGGCGCCAGCTCTACAATCAAGTGTCTACCCGGGAAGGTACGACGATCGATGCGGTCGGCCGTATTTATGCCCGTGAGATCGTCGGTACTGTGCCGCGGGGGACGTGGATCCTGCAAGAAAATGGCCAATGGGTTCAAAAGTAACCAGACCATGGTTGCGCGATTTTTTCGCGCCGGCCCACTGCGTCGGAACCGCTCGGGTGTCGTTCTGCCTAAGTTAGCTTGGCTCGTGTTGGCTGCATCGATCATTTTAGCAGCAGCTACAGGTCCGTTTGCCGTTCAGGCGGCAGAACAGTTCCAGCTTGACGTGACCGGCGTTTGGCGTGTCGACATCGAGCACCAGCGCCGCCGTTGTTTATGGCAAGGACAGGTACGCCTCGACCAAAACGGTACGCAGTTGACCGGCGCAGGCGACGCTGCCGCGACGCGAGCCCAACGGTTTTGTCCACGGCTAAAAGGCGACGTCGCCGGTAGCGTCAACGGCGAGCGTATAAAATTCGGCTTTGCCACGGGTCGATTAGGCACCGGCGAGTTCGATGGTCTGGTTGCCGCCGGCGGACGCATGCTGAGTGGAACCTGGGCGGCCGGTAGGGCTGCTGGAACCTGGCGCGCCGAGCGGCTCGACTAAACAAATGAACTTAGCCGGCAATTGCCGGCGGCCGCCGTCTAGCGTACCGCACTACCCATAAAATCGACCTTGCCGATTTCGACGCCAGCATGACGGATGATGTCGTAGGCCGTCGTCACATGAAACATGAACTGCGGCAACGCGAAGTGCAGCAGAAAGTCCGGGCCGGAAAATGTCAGGCTGCCGATCCGCGTCGGTTGCTCGATCGTTTTCGTCTCGCCAGCGTCCAATTGTTCGGCCGTTATCCCATCGAGAAAACCTCGGGTGCGCGTGATACGGGCCCGTAGATCGTCGAAACTTTCCTCGTTGTCCGCTTCCTCGGGCACATCTACGCCCGCCAATCGTGCTGCCGCGCCGCTGGCATGAATACACGCGCGCTGCACTTGCTGGGTGAGCGTGAACATGTCGGGCGCAAGGCGAAGCGCCAGCAATTCGGCAGCATCGGTTCCCGACGCATCACAATGGGCCTCGGCCTTGTCGAGGACGGCTGTTAGCGATTCCAAAAGCTGGTGAAAGACCGGTACGGACACCTGGTACATCGACAACGGCATGGCTGCGCCCCTCCCTCGAGTGTGACGATCGAACGTGCCGCGACGGTCATTACGCGTCAATAGGCGGGCGCCCCTACGCGGCAGACTAACCGACAAAAAACCGGTGGGCCATGTTCTGGGCGAGGGTGTGATCTGGGCCGTGGATGGCGCCCGCTGTCGGGCACCGGCGCGCAGAAGGCGGCGAATTTTCAGTTAAGTAACGCTGTGCAGCCGAGATTGAAATACGGGATAAATCCCTTAAAATGGCTCTGAGGCGATTTTACACTTGACAATGCGGGACGTTTATGGTTTATATACCGCCATCGTCGCGAGACGTGCGGGAAAAGACGCTGACCGCCCGGGTT
>JBFKGW010000525.1:0-2402 GCA_041633145.1 Alphaproteobacteria bacterium | reverse complement strand
CCATTGCTATCACTCTGACTACCAATCTCAAAATTTTTATTCGATCGATTATCAGGCGCTCACCTTAAAATTGCAGCGACGAACCATTCAACTATTGGAAGGTCTGGTATGGGTCGATAACAAACTTTCGCCGATTTGAACCTAATATCCGCTAAGCGCCTGAAAGTGGTCGTGAAAACGTAAAAATCCGTTAGCCGGAATGTACTGATGACCCTGTCGTCGCGATCGCTCGCGAATATGTCATGGTAAATTTTTTGAAAATTTTTTTCAGCTAAGACCGACCAGCAAAGAGACGTTACGCGACCAAACAACATTCTTTTCCCCCGGCGGGCACAAATTGCGCCCTGACCAGAAAACTCTGGGGAGAACTAATTGGTCCGCTTCGGCGGCCGGAAAAACCCACCACTTAGGTGCAAAAAACGGTTTAATTACAGAAGTTTACCGCTGCTCGGCCAATGGGGGAGGGGTTCGCGCGCTCAATGGACCTAAAGCTGGGCTCGTTTGTTGGTGTCACAAAAAAACACCACCCCTCGGACCGATTGGCAGCCATTTGACGGATGTCTGCCGGTTACAGCGTGAAATTCCGTCACGTTTTTGTCACAGCAAGGTAGGAAAAGGTAGGAAATTGGGGGGGAATATTGGAATTCGACGGAAATCTCCTACCTATAGTCACAAGCGATATTTCGCTAACAGCTTGATTTGTTTTTGGTTTTCGTTGGGCGGACACGCGGCACGCGTGGAACGGCCAACCGGGCACTACGTTCGGGACGTAGGGGCCGGAGGTTCAAATCCTCTCTCCCCGACCAAATTTCACCCTACGTTTCAATAGGTTGCACGCTCGGCAGCGCATTGGCTCGCACGCTGCTAGAAGGCAACGCCGCAAATCGCCATCCGATCGGCTTGCCGGCGCAAGGCCGGCACCCATGTGTTTGCTGCCTTAGGACCGCGCTCGAGCCGACGCGTCAGTCGAACCCATACAGAGCGGCCGGATTATCGACCAATATCTGGTGCCGGGTGGCGTCGTCTTCGGCCCAGTCCATGAACTGATCGAACAGATCGCCGTCGTTGGGCATCGGATGGTCCCACAATATCGGGTGCGGCCAGTTGCTGCCCCAGATGATCCGCTCGGCGCGCGCGCCGATCAGGGCCTTAGCCAGCGGCGTCATGTCGTCGTAGGGCGGGCCCTGGTCCGACAGGCGGTACCAGCTCGACAGTTTGGCCCAGACGTTGCCGGCGTCGCGCAGAAGGGACAGCAGGGCTTGAAAACCGGGATGGTCGACCCCCTGAGCACTGCGCACGCGGCCCAAATGGTCGACGACCACATCGACTGGCAGCGACCGTAGTCTCGGTTCCAGTTCGACGATTTCGCCCACCTCGTTCAAGTGGATGACGATGTGCCAGCCGAGATGCTTGATCCGGTCCGCCATGGCTTCCAGATGCTCGGTGCCGAAGGCGCCCTTCAGCATGGTCGACAAGCGGATCCCCCGTATGCCGCCCTGCGCCATCGCCTCCAGCTCGCGATCGGCGATGGTGGGGTCGACGACGGCAACACCGCGCAGGCGATCGGGCGCTGTCGCGATGCCGTGCAGGGTGACCCGATTGTCGGCGCCATGGGCGCTGCCGTGAACGATGACGCCGCGATCGAGGCCCAGTGTGTCGAGCAGCCGCAAATACGCCTCGATCGGACAGTCGGGCGGCGTGTATCCCCGGCCTTCCGCGTAGGGAAATTGCGCCGCCGGACCAAACACATGGGCCTGGGTATCGCACGCATTCGGTGGCGGTGCGATCTTCGGTGTCCGTGTGTTGAAATCCGGTCCGGGGCAGGGTCGTGCCATTGTCGTGACTCCACTTGCGCAATTTCGCCGGTAGCCCGACGGCGTGCTGAGAACCTTCGGCCGCCTTCTTACGCCCCAGGTGGCGGCGCGCCAACCGTCTTCGAGCGCCGCTCGGCTTGGCGGGCTGCAAATGGTGTTGTATTCAGCGCTCAGCATCGGTCTTGCGCATCGCACGGCGCTAAACGGGTAACGGAGACACCCATGGATCAGATTGGCATCCCGTTTCTTTTCTTTCGCGGCGGCACATCGCGCGGTCCCTACTTCCAACGGTCCGATCTGCCGGAGGATCTGGACACGTTGAGCGAGGTTCTAATCGCTGCGGTCGGCGCCGGACACCCGCTCAATATCGACGGCATCGGCGGCGGCGCCGCGGTGACGACCAAGGTTGCCATGCTGTCGCGCTCCGACGATGACTGGGCCGACATTGATTATTTCTTTGCCCAGGTCAGCGTCGAAGACCGGCTGGTCGACTACAAGCCGACCTGCGGCAACATTCTGTCGGGTGTCGGCCCCGCCGCCATCGAGATGGGATTGATCGAGCCGAGCGACGCCGTCACCACCATCAAT
>JBFKGW010000524.1:0-2418 GCA_041633145.1 Alphaproteobacteria bacterium | reverse complement strand
GGAGGGAGCCACAAAATGAGCGAACCAGATATCGCTACGAGTTCAATTGCCGACCTTGCGACGGCGCTGCGCGATGGATCGACGTCCGCCGGCGCGCTGGCCGAATGGGCAATCGCCAATCATGAACGCAACGGCGAGACGCTTCACGCTTACAAGGCGTGGGAGCCTGAGCGCTTTCGCGCCGAAGCGGCGGCCGCCGATGCCGTGTTCAGCGCCGGCATCGATCTCGGGCCGATGCAGGGCATTCCGGTGTCGGTCAAGGATCTCTACGGCCTCGCCGGTTATCCCACCTTCGCCGGCTGTTCGCGCGCGCTGCCCGAAAAATGGCAGACTGAAGGTCCGGTGGTGCGCGCCTTGCGGCAGCAACTAGTGACCGTGCCAGGCAAGACGCATACGGTTCAGTTCGCCTTCGGCGCGCTCGGCACCAATGTCCATTGGGGCACGCCGCGCAACCCGTGGGACGGCGAGAACCACCGGGTGCCAGGCGGCTCCAGCGCCGGCGCCGGGGTCAGCTTGTGGGAAGGCTCGGCGCTGCTGGCGCTGGGCTCCGATACGGCCGGGTCGGTGCGCATGCCGGCCAGCCTCACCGGCACGGTCGGGGTCAAGACCAGCCGGGGCCGCTGGTCGACTGCGGGTATCGTGCCCTTGAGTACGACGCTGGATACCGCCGGCCCACTCGCCCGCACGGTCGCCGACGCAGCGCTCGCCTTCGCCGTGATCGATCCCCTGATTAACGAGCCCGCCCAAGCGTTCTGCCGGCGTCTCGCTACCGCCACGCCGGCGGATTTTCATATTGGCGTGTGCGATTGGTATTTCGCCGATTGTGATCCCGGCGTGGCCGAAGGCGTCACGGCCGCACTCGACGAACTTGCCGCAGCGGGCGCGCGAATTTCGTCGGTCGAACTTCCCGAGTTAGCAGACGCTGACGATATGTTCCGGCGCGGCGGGCTGGCGGCGCCGGAGTTCGCCGGTTTCATCAACCACGAATTGCCCAAGTTCCGCGACGATCTCGACCCCAATGTGGCCGCCCGCTTCGAAAAGATGGAAGGTGTCGGGGCCGGCGAGTATATGGCGCGCTGCAGCCGGCGGCTCGAACTCGCGGCGCGGGCACGCGACGCCATGGCTGGCTTCGATGCCATCATCGGACCGACCATCGCCATCACGCCGCCGCGCGTCGACGACGTCGCCGACCCGAAAGGCTACCACCGCCACAACATGGCGACCGCGCGCAACACCAGCACCGTCAACATGCTCGATCTGTGCGCGGTGACCATGCCGGTGGCCCGCGACGCCGCCGGCATGCCGGTCGGCCTGCACATCATCTGTCCCTTGGGCGAAGACGAAACTGCATTAGCCATCGCGCTTGCCGCCGAGAAGGTGTTGGGAACAGCACGCCAGCGCCTCGGCGTCCCGCCGCTGGGTGTTTGAGGCGAAAGCGGCCGGTAAACCCTCTCCCGGAGGGAGAGGGGCTTTGCGCTCGATCCAAGTACGGTGATCTAATCCGCGCTTCGGCGAAAATGCCTTGCGCTACTGCCTTGGCGTGAAGCCCTCGAGCGCCTCGTAGGACGCCGGCCAGGCTATGGCGTAGTCTTGCAGCTGCGCGGCGTGGCGCGTCCAGTAGGGGTCATAGAGATGGGCGCGGGCGAGCACGCACAGATCGGCCCGCCCGGCCGCGAGGATCGAATTCACGTCCTCGAACGATGAGATGGCGCCGACGGTCATCGTTGGCATGTCGGCTTCCAGGCGCACCTGCTCGGCGAACGGGGTCTGGAACAAGCGGCCATATTCAGGCGCCTGATCGGCCACCACCTGGCCGGCTGATACGTCGACGATGTCGCAATCGTGTGCCTTCAGCGCCGCGGCGATGGCGACCGCATCCGCCGGCGTGGTGCCGCCCTCTTTCCAGTCGGTTGCGGAAATGCGTGCCGAGATTGGCTTGTGCGCCGGCCAGGCGGCGCGCACCGCGTCGAACACTTCGAGCGGATAGCGCAAGCGGTTCTCCAGCGATCCGCCATAATCGTCGCGGCGCCGGTTGGTCAGCGGCGACAAGAAGCTCGACAGCAGGTAGCCGTGGGCGAAATGGATTTCCAGCATATCGAAGCCAGCCTGTTCAGCCATCTCGGCGGCGCGGATGAAGTCGTCGCGTACCGCGTCCATGTCGGCGCGGTCCATCTCGCGCGGCACCTGGTTGTCGGCCGTATACGGCAGGGGCGACGGCGCCATGATTTCCCAGCCGCTGTCGCCGAGCGGGCGGTTGTGGCCGCCCTCCCACGGCCGCGTGGTCGACGCCTTGCGGCCGGCATGGGCGAGCTGCAGGCCGATCTTGGCCGGGCTGTAGGTGTGCACGAAGTCGGTCACTCGCCGCCACGCGGCGACGTGCTCGGGCTGGTACATGCCGGCGCAGCCCGGCGAGATGCG
>JBFKGW010000523.1:0-2418 GCA_041633145.1 Alphaproteobacteria bacterium | reverse complement strand
CCTACCTCAACTCGATCGGCTGGAAGGGTATCCGCCAGCGCAAAATCCACATCGAAGAGCTGCTCGGAACGGCTATGCGCCGCGTCCGAGCCGCCGGTGCGCCGGTGCGCCTATTGGACATCGCCGCCGGCCATGGCCGCTACGTTTTGGAAGCGATCGAGAATAGCGAGCATCGCCCCGATGCGATCCTGCTGCGCGACTACAGCGAATTGAATGTCGCCGAGGGCAAGGCGCTGATCGCCGAGACGGGGTTGTCGGACGTCGCTTCTTTCGTCACCGGCAACGCCTTCGACCCGGCAAGCCTGGCGCAGGTTCATCCCCGGCCGACCATCGGCATCGTGTCCGGCCTCTACGAGCTGTTCGGCGACAATGACCGGGTCCGCGCGTCGCTCGCCGGCCTCGCCGCGGCGATTCCCGACGGCGGCTACCTCATCTACACCTGCCAGCCCTGGCACCCGCAGATCGAGCTGATCGCCCGCGCGCTGACCAGCCACCGCCAAGGCCAAGCCTGGGTCATGCGCCGCCGTACGCAAGCGGAAATGGACCAGCTGGTCGCCGCCGCCGGATTCACCAAGGTAGACCAGCGGGTCGACGAATGGGGCATTTTCACCGTCGCCCTGGCCCAGAAGCGGTCGGCCGAACCAGGCACATCGGGCGCGCCGTCGTAGCGTGCGGTTGCGGCGGCGATGACCGGTGGGAGGAGGTGCGATGAGCCAAATACTGGCCGCGCTATTCGCCAAGGTGGTGATCCTGTTCACCCGGCTGGTGACCGCGGCGCAGGTCTATTGGCGCGGCTGTGCCCCGGCGCCGGTACAGCGGATTTACTACGCCAATCACGCCAGCCACGGCGACTTCGTGCTTATCTGGTCGGTCTTGCCGGCGGCACTGCGCCACAGGACGCGCCCGGTCGCCGGCGCCGACTACTGGCTGAAGACGCCGGTCCACCGATGGATCGCCCGGAAAGTATTCCGGGCGGTTCTGATCGAGCGCCGTCAGCCGTCGCGCGGCTGTGATCCCTTGGCGCCGATGGTCGAGGCGATTGACCGCGGGCAGTCGCTCATCCTCTTCCCCGAAGGCTCGCGCAATACCACCGACGCGCCGCTGCTCGCCTTCAAAGGCGGCATCTATCACCTCGCCCGCAAACGTCCCGCCGTTGAGCTGGTGCCGGTGTGGCTGGCCAACTTGAACCGCGTGCTGCCCAAGGGCGAGTTCGTGCCGGTGCCGGTTTTGTGCACTGTCACCTTCGGACCGCCGCTCAAACTGGCGGCCGGCGAGAAAAAGGCCGAATTTTTATGCCGCGCCCGCAGCGCTTTATTGGATCTCGCGCCGCGCGTCTCCCCACTGAGAGCTAGTTGCACGTGACCGCGCAAGCGCAAATCCTTGCCGTGTTCGGTGGCGTTGTCGGCATTCTTCTTATCGCCAGCAGCGTCGGACGGCTCTTGCGTCTTCGTGCGCCCGCCGGGCACCCGAGCGCGACCATCGAGAATCTGAACGCGCGCATCAACGCCTGGTGGGCGATGGTCGCGCTGGTCGCCCTTGCCTTTTTGTTCGACAAGACCGGGGTCATGATCCTGTCCGCCGTCTTGTCCTTCGCCGCGCTGCGCGAATTCGTGACGCTGACCGAGACCCGGCGGAGCGATCATTGGGCGCTGTTTGCCGCCTTCTTTGTCGTGCTACCCCTGCAGTATCTCTTAATTTGGGACGATTGGTACGGCCTCTATTCGATCTTCATCCCGGTCTACGCGTTCCTCTTGATGCCGGTCATCGCGGTTTTGCGCGGCGACACCGAGCGCTTTCTCGAGCGCATCACCGAGGTGCAGTGGGGCCTCATGCTGTGCCTGTTCTGCCTGTCGCACGTGCCGGCGCTGCTGACGCTGGACATTCCGGGCTACGAGGGCCGTCAGCTGCTGCTGATCGTCTTTCTCGTCGGCGTGGTACAGATGAGCGACGTCTTGCAATATGTCTGGGGCAAGTTGGCCGGCCGCCGCAAGATCGCGCCGACGGTCTCGCCGACGAAAACCGTCGAAGGGTTCGCCGGCGGCGTTTTGAGCGCCACCTTGATCGGCGCCGGGCTGTGGTGGATCACCCCGTTTACGCCGTGGCAGGCCGCGGTACTCGCCTTTGTCATCACGCTAATGGGTTTCATCGGCGGCCTGGTCATGTCCGCGATCAAGCGCGACCGGGGCGTCAAGGACTGGGGCGCCATGATCGACGGACACGGCGGCGTGTTGGACCGGCTCGATTCGGTGATCTTCGCCGCGCCCGTGTTCTTCCATCTGGTGCGCTATTACTGGTCGGCCTGATCTCTGTTGGCGATCGCGGTTGCGCCGATCGGCGCGGCGCCGTTACTGCGGTGGGTCTTCGGAGATGACAAACACCGCGTCCATCGCCTGCTCGCGGAACGGAATTGCCGCTTGG
>JBFKGW010000522.1:0-2430 GCA_041633145.1 Alphaproteobacteria bacterium | reverse complement strand
TGCCGAGCCCAGTGATCAGCCAGGTATTGGCGTCGTCCGGCCCGGCCAGGGTGTCGCTGCCGGCGCCGCCGTCGAAGCGGTCGGCGCCGCCGCCGCCGCTGAGCAGATCGTCGCCGGCGCCGGCTAGCAGGAGGTTGGCGCCGGCGTCGCCGCTCAGCACGTCGTCGCCGGCGCCGCCGGTGACGTCGTCGATCGCGCGCACCGCGCCCGTCAGGCTCGCCGCGCCGCGCGCCAGGTCGACGCTGACGCCGGCCGTCTGGGCGCCGTAGTCCAGCGTGTCGAGGCCGCCGCCGCCGTCGATCATGCCGCTCACGCTGCCGCCGGGCAGGAACACGAAGCGGTCGTCGCCGGCGCCGCCGGTCAGGTTCTCGATGCCGGCGAAGCCGTGGCCGTTGAGGGTACCGGCATCGGCCCCGGTGATGGTCCAGATATTGGCGCCGTTACCAGCCACCACGGTGTCGCTGCCGGCACCGCCAAGCATGCTCAAGGTGCCGGTGAAGGCGCCGTCGAGACCCTCGAAGCGGATCGTGTCGCCGGCGTCACCCGCCTGGATCTTGAGCGAGTCGGCCGGGCTGGCGAAGGTCGTGGCGGGTGCGCCGGTGACCTCGATGGTGAGCTCGCCGTTTGTCGGATCACCGTCGTCGCCGAGCCGGATCTCCTGGCTGGCGCCGGTGTTGTTGGCGACTTCCCGCGCCCCGGCCGGCGAGCCATCGGCGAGCGCCTCTAGGCCGTCATAGGTGATGCTCTGGCCGGTCAGGCCGGCCAGCTGCTCGATGACGCCGGCGCCACGACCCTGGGCCTGGTAGGCCACCTTGTCGAACAGCCCGTTGTGGATCCGCAGGCTGTCGCTACCGGCGCCGGCCGAAAACGAGATGCCAAAGGGCAGCGCGAAAGGCGCCGCGAAGTCGAGCGTCAGGCGGTCGTCCGACGCCGTGCCCATGACCCGCACGCTGGTCGTCTGGTCGAGCGCGCGTTGGGCTATCACCGGCCTGTCGTCGACCTGTCGATTGTCCACCACCTGCAGGTGGTTTGTCATGCTGTCGAGGCGCAGGGTCAGGTCGTCGCCGAGCCCCGGATCCGCCATGTCGAGCGTGAAGGGCATGAGGTCGGCGGACAGCAGGTAGCGCGGCTCGAGTGGCTCGAACAGCGCCCTGCGCCCAGCCAACCAACGGTCCACCGCGCCGCCGCGGGCACGCCGCCGGTCGTGAGATTCGCTGCGGTAACCCGCACGTTCGTTCCAGGTCAAACCCCGCAGTGCCCCAGCGGGCACCTTGCCAATACGTGTGGACCGGAACGGATCAGCCATGCCTCGCCCCCCTTTTCGCTATCGTATTGGTTGATTTATTTTTTTGTATTTTGCTATCAATTTTTAACAAATTACAATATGTAGAATATTTTGGATATTGCCCATCTAGTAGAAGTGGTAAAATACTACTAATAGGTGTAATACATATGATATAATCTTGCCCCAAGGGCAAGCGATCCGGATGGCGCTGTCGGTTTAAATTGATTGCCGGGGGAGAGGTCTGGTCGGGGCATTGTCAGAGTAGATTAGCTTGAGCGTCCTGGCGAGGTTCCTTAGCGTCCGGCAATGCGCAATCCATTCCGTTATTTCAACAGTTCACCCGTCGTGATCCGCCTCGTGGCTATGATTTACATCCGCTATCCACTGTCGCTTCGGCAGGCGAAAAGTATTCTGTTCGAGCGTGGCATCGATATTTGCCATGAAACCATGCGGTTCTGGTGGTACCGGTCCGGTCCCATCTTTGCCGCTGAGATACGGAAGCAGCGCGTTCAGCATCATCAATGCTTTTCCCAGTGGCGATGGCATCTCGCCCTCCGGATCAACGGCGCGCCAGAGATAGTGCGTCTCGCCATTGATCCGTACGAATACCTCGTCCAGGTACCAGCGCCAGCGTGAATAGGATCGGTGCTGAACGCGCCGGTTCCGGATCTCGCGGGCGAACATCGGGCCAAATCGGTTCCACCAGTACCGGACCGTCTCGTGGCAGATATCGATGCCGCGCTCGGACAGCAGATTTTCGACCTGACGCAGCGGTAGCGGAAAACGGACATACCTCATCACCGTGAGGCGGATCACGACGGGTGAACTGTTGAAATACCGCAAGGAATTTGCATTCGCCGAGGCTACGGAACGCCCTTCCCCGCCTCAAGCCAATTTGCTCTGACACTGCCACCAAAAGTTATGGCGCTCGAAATCCGCCGACAGAGACGCTCGGCGAATACGGCCTGGAAATTTGAAATTCGCGCGTCTCCCCGGTCTGGTTGCCGGAAGTGTCCCGGCCAAACGCGCCGGAACCGCGGCGTTTCTGCCGCTTGGCGTCATGGACCAGGGTTTGGCGCGAAGAGAGTGGTGGAGCCGAGGGGAGTCGAACCCCTGACCTTCGCATTGCGAACGCGACGCTCTCC
>JBFKGW010000521.1:0-2434 GCA_041633145.1 Alphaproteobacteria bacterium | reverse complement strand
GAACTGATACCGACGGTCGCGAAGGCGACGCCGACGGCAGCGATCGCCGCGACGCCAAGTGTGCGTTTTACGATTTTGGAGGTAACTTTCATGGTGTGGATCGTGCTCCCTGTTCAACTCCGAACATCCCCCGACGCCGCGCCAACCGGCACATCGCCGAAACCTCACGACACTCTCTAAGCGCTTGAAAAGCTAGCAAAAAGTTTATGTGTTCACGGAAACGTGAACACATTATCCCCAATTTCATCAATCTTGTGTGAGACACGGAAATATTGGGAATAAATGGGCGGCGCACTTGTTAATGTGTTCGTGTAAGCACGCGCAACCCGAGGTCCAATTCCTATGAAATCCATCCTCCACGTCGCCGTTATCAGCATCGCCGCGATCGGAATTCTGCCGCACAGTGCCGCCGCGGAAGGTCAGGTGGAAGCGTCCCCGACGGTTATCGAATTATTCACTTCGCAGAGTTGCTATTCGTGCCCGCCGGCGGAAGCCTATCTCGGCGAGTTGGCGCAGCGCGACGACATCATCGCGCTCGAGCACCACGTCGATTACTGGGACGACCTGGTCTACGGCTCGGCGGGACGCTGGAAGGACATCTTCTCCAGTCCCGAGGCGACCGACCGGCAGCGCCGCTACAACAAACACATCGAGGGCCGTGGATATTCGTTTACGCCGCAAATGGTCATCGACGGCCGCACCGAAGCGGTCGGCAGCCGCAAGCGTGAAGTGGGCCGCGCCATCAAACAGGCGCGCAAGGATGGCGAGCGCCTATCCGTTTCGGTAGCGCCGTTGGCCGAGAGCGGGCTGACCATCACGGTCGACGGCGCACTCGACGGCAAAGCCGGGATTTGGCTGGTTCGATATATGGACAGAGCGGCAGTGCGACCGACCGGCGGCGAGAACAAAGACAAGGATCTGGTCAACCACAACATCGTCCGCGACGTGCGACGCGTCGGCGATTGGAGCGGTGAAAAATCCGTCGTCGAAATCGACAACTATACCTTGGAAGAAGGCTTCAGTTGCGTCGTCCTCGTGCAGACCGCGCGGCCAGGCCCGATCCTCGGCGCGGGGCGTTGTCCGGCCCTATCGTCCTGACACGTAACTTTCAGCAATAAAAGCAGCGCCGCTACTTCACATACTTGCGGAATTCCGGCTTACGCTTTTCGCGGAAGGCGTTGCCGCCTTCTTTTGACTCTTCGGTGTCGTAGTACAGCCGTAGCGATTCAAACCCGAGCGCGCCGATCCCATTGATATGGTCGGTATCGGCGTTGAATGAGCGTTTGGCGATGGCAATGGCGGTCGGGCTGCGCTCGACGATCTCTTCACACCAGGCGCGCACCTCTTCATCCAGCTTGTCGGCCGGCACCACTTTGTTGACCAGACCCATCGCCTCGGCTTCGCGCGCGGTGTACTGGCGGCACATGTACCAGAACTCGCGCGCCTTCTTTTCGCCGATGATGTGCGCCAGGTAGGCGGTACCCCAACCGGGATCGACGGAGCCCATCTTCGGGCCGACCTGGCCGAATTTCGCCTCCTCCGAGGCGATCGTCATGTCGCAGATCGCCGCCAACACATTGCCGCCGCCGATGGCGTAGCCTTGCACCCGCGCGATGACCGGTTTCGGCACGTCGCGGATCAGCGACTGCAATTCAGCGATCGACATGCCGACGGTACCGCGCATGGTGCCGTAAGCGCCGCCAGCCTTGCTGTCGGCCGACTGGTCGCCGCCGGTCGAAAACGCCTTGTCGCCGACGCCACCCAACACGATAACGCCGATCTCCTTGTCCCAACCGGCGTCTTGGAAGGCATCGATCAATTCATCGACGGTTTGGGCGCGGAAGGCGTTATAGACGTCGGGCCGGTTGATCGTGATCGTCGCGATGCCGTCCGCCTTCTCGTAGATAATGTCTTCATAGTCCATCGCCATTTTCCTCCCGATTACTGGCGCACCGCATCTCTTCGAAGTTTCGCGGTGTATTGTCGTTAGTTGTGTGAGCGATGACTAGCCGCTCATCGTCAGCCCACCGGACACGCTGACCACCTGACCGGTGATGTAATTGGCATCGTCGCTCGCCAGAAATGCGACGATGCCAGGAATGTCGTCGGGCTGGCCCAACCGCCGCATCGGGATCGCCCGCTGCAGCGCCTTACCAATTCCAGTGTCCAAGTCGCCGTCGGGCGCAAACGAGCGCAGCAGCGGCGTATCGACCGGCCCTGGCGCGACCGCGTTGCAGCACACCCCGGTTCGCGCCAATTCGCGCGCCAGCGTCTTGGTGAAGGCGATGATGCCGCCCTTGCATGCCGAATACACCGCTTCGCCGCTCGAGCCGACGCGGCCTGCGTCCGACGCGATATTGACGACCTTGCCAGCGCCCCGTTCGGCCATGCCCCGCACAACGGTGTGGTGCATATTCAACGGACCCAGCAGGTT
>JBFKGW010000520.1:0-2435 GCA_041633145.1 Alphaproteobacteria bacterium | reverse complement strand
CCGTACGAAGCAATACCGCGGATGAAGGTTATGGCAATGATCGCCGCGGGGATCAGCGTCACGACACGGCGGTCGGCCTCACCCAGCATATCGATGCTCAGCTCGATCAGTTTGGGATAGGCCGCCGACGTCGCCGCGACGACGATCATCAACGCCGACGCGCCGACGATACGGCCCGTATATTTGCGGACCCAGTCGCGCCACAATCGGCGCGCGAGATAGCCGGTTGATTCGTTCACGCGCGGGTCCGCTGCCAGTTTTTACCCGCAGCACTCATAAGTCTTGCATCGGTTTGTCGTCTAGTCTTATCGAGGCGTCCTATACGAACGCCGCGCCGCCGTCGACACAGATCGACTGGCCGGTCATGAACCCACTGGCCGGCGAGGCGAGAAACAACAAAGTGCCCACCATGTCCTGCGGCGTCTGCTGGCGCTGGATGCTTTGAGTGCCGATCACATGTTGCCGGCCTTCGTCGGTTCGCCCTTGGTTTTCGATTTCGGTCTCGATCATGCCGGGCAGCACCGCGTTCACGGTAATGCCGTTTTTGCCCAATTCGCGCGCCATCGCCCGGCTCATGCCGATCAGCGCCGATTTGGATGTGACGTAGTGGAGAAAGCCTGGAATTCCCTGGGGCACAGTCGACGATGAAATGTTGATAATGCGGCCCCAGCCGGCGTCGCGCATCGGCGCGATTACCGCGCGGGCGCAGATGAAGCAGCCGGTGATGTTGACGTCCATCACCTGGCGCCATTCCTCCAGCGGGATATCCTCGAACGGCCGGCGGCCAAGGGTGACGAAGATTGCCGCGTTGTTGATCAAGACATCCAGCTGGCCGAACGCTGACAGCGTGGCGTCGACCATGGCGGCGACCGAATCTGGCGACGTGACGTCGGTCTGCACCGCCAGCGCGCGGCCGCCCTGGGTCTCGATTTCGGCAGCCACCCGTTCGCCGTTCTCGCCATTAATGTCGGCAATCACCGCGATCGCGCCGCTATCGGCAAAATGTTGGGCGTAGGCGCGGCCGATCCCTTGACCAGCGCCGGTAATGACAACGACGCGGTCGGTGACCGCGGCGGACGTGTCGCTCAGCATGGCAACTCCTTGCACGACTTCTCCCGCTGGCGGCTATAGCGCCGCGGGATCACAGAGGTTGTGCAAGTTTACGCGAGGCGGCGCCGCTCTGCCGAGTCCGAACTGTTTGTTTCTGGTTTGAGTTACGGCCGCGCTTTTACGTGCGCCGGGCGATGGTCGATATTCAGATGCTTACTCAAATAATCGAGGATCAGCTTGTGGGTCTCGGCGTCGAGTTCGGCCATGCCCTGTTCCTCGATCATCCAGTCGAGGGTTTCGTCCCATCTCTCGCGGCTGAGGCCTTGTTGCGTGACCAGCCGGATCGAATGGCAGGCGGCGCAATAGCTGTAGACCTCGTCGCGGCCAATGTCGTCGGGCAGGCTGTTGTAGTCGTCGTCGCTGTCGGCGCTAACCGGCGCCGCCAGTAAGACAACTGCACCCATCACAACCAACAGGCGCAAACCCCCGCAGCGCGCGCGGCGGGCCCAAGAGAGTGAACTATCGGTCATCGTGACAATCGTGTTTGGTCGGGAAGATGCTCGCCGGATCCCTGGGGGGAGCAGGATCCGGCAAGCACCAGGACGCACTAGGCAACGCGCACCGAGATTCGATGCATCGAATTGTTGAGGTATCCCTTCGGGTTCCAGGCGATCGCGTGCGGTTGCGAGACGCCTGCCGAGTCGGTCGCGCGCGCCCACACCTCGTAATAGCCGGCTTGTGGGAAGTTTAGGTTCGCCCGCCAATTCTGCCAGGCGTAGGGATTTGCTGGCGCATCGAGGTCGGCCTTGATCCAGGTGGCCCCGAAGTCGATCGAGACATGCATCTCCTTGACCGATCGATCGCCGGCCCAGGCATGACCGCGTATTTCCAGCGACCGGTCGCTCGTCGACTGGGCCGATTGCGGGCTGGTGATCAGCGATTTGACCGGCATCGCGTGGATGATGTCGAAGTCCTTCTTGTCGACCTTCTCGCCCGGCTCGACCGGCCGGTTTGGCACGCGATAGGAAGTGCCGGTCATCTTCGGGCCGTCATGCACGACGTTGCGCAGCTGGATGCGGTTCAGCCATTTGTGCGAACACGAGCCCGGCCAACCCGGCACGACGAGGCGCAGCGGTGCGCCATTCATCGGATGGATCGGTTGGCCGTTCTGGGCGAAGGCAATCAGATTATTCGGGTCCATCGCCTTTTCGATCGGCACGCCGCGCGAAATCGGTAGTTTGTTGGGATCGCCCGACAGATGCCCGTCGGCGCCGTAGTTCGCGGTATACACGACGTTATTCTTGACGCCGGCGGCTTTCAGCACGTCTGCCAAGCGCACGCCGGTCCACTTCGAGCAGGCAACCGCGCCGAGGGTCCACTGGTTG
>JBFKGW010000519.1:0-2440 GCA_041633145.1 Alphaproteobacteria bacterium | reverse complement strand
TGCGCATCCGCAACGAGCCGGCGCGGGTCTATTTCGGCCGCACCCTGCAGCAGCGCCGCTACACCGGCTTGGCGATGTTCGCCTGGTTCTCGTCGCCGCAGAACGTGCCGCGTAGCAACATGCACTCGACGATGATCCCCACCGAGGCCAACGGTTGGTCGGGGCAGAACTACACCGGCTACAAATCGGCCGAAATGGACGAAGCGATCGATAAGGTCGAGGTCGAATGCGGCGAGGCCGAGCAGGCCAAGTGGTGGCGTACCATCCAGACCAATTACGCGGAGAACCTGCCGGTGCTGCCGCTGTATTTTCGCTCGAATGCGTTCATCATGCCGAAATGGTTGTCCGGCGTGACGCCGACCGGCCACCAATACCCCAGCACCCTGTGGGTCGAGACCTGGACGGCGGAGTAAACGCCAACTCCTCGACAAGCGGGTTGTCTTGCGCAGCGCCGTGACGCCACAACGCGGTCGCCGAACAGCGCGAACAAGGTTATAGATCGGCGCATGTTGACCTACCTCGCCCGCCGCCTGTTCGGCACAGTCGTCGTCTTGGCGGTGATGTCGTTCATCATCTTCTCGCTGATCGGGCTGATGCCGGGCGATCCGATCGACATCATGATCGCCTCGAACCCCGACCTGACGCCGGCCGACGGTGCGCGGCTGAAAAAACTGCACGGCCTCGATCTGCCGATCACCGAGCGTTACTGGAACTGGTTGACCGCGGCGCTCGGCGGCGACTTCGGCTATTCCCGCACCTTCAACCGGCCGGTGCTGGAGATTTTATTACCGCGTCTTGGTAATACCGTCATTCTGCTCGGCGTCGCCTCGCTGCTCGCCATCTCGATCGCGTTGCCGCTCGGCTTCACCGCGGCCGTTCGCCCGCACAGCACCACCGATAACTCGATCAACTTGTTCTGTTTCGCCGGCATCTCGATGCCGCCGTTCTGGCTGGCCATCCTATTGATCATCCTGTTCGCCGTGACGCTCGGTGTTTTGCCCGCCGGCGGCATGGGGCCGGTCGGCGGTGGCGGTTTCTTCGACCGTCTTGAATTTCTCGTGCTGCCGGTGATGACGCTGACCATCGCCAGCCTGGCCGGGTACACGCGCTTCGCCCGCGCCTCGATGATGGAGGCGCTGCGCCAGGACTATGTGCGCACGGCCTACGCCAAGGGTCTAGCCGTCCGCCGGGTGGTGGTCGGCCACGCCATGCGTAACGCGTTGCTGCCGCTGGTCACCGTCGTCGCGCTCGATTTCGGCCAGCTGTTCTCCGGCGCTTTGATCACCGAAACCATGTTCAGCTATCTCGGCATGGGCAAGCTGTTGTTCGACTCGATCCTCGCCAACGACTTCAACCTCGCCCTGATCGGTCTGCTGTTCGCCACCTTGTTGGTGCTGATCGGCAATTTCCTCGCCGACATAGCCTACGCCGCAATCGACCCACGCATCAGCTTCAAGGCGCTGCAGGACAAGTGAGGCCACGCCGATGACCAGCCTCGCCGAACAACCCATCGATCTGGCCGCGCGGCAACTGTTCTGGCGGCGTTTCCGCGAACACCGGCTGGCCCTATTCAGCGCCGTATTGCTGGCATTCATCGCCGCCATGGCCCTGCTGGCGCCGGTCATCGAGTCGGCGATGGGCCTCGACGCCACCCGGGTCGACCTGTTCAACCAGTATGCGTTGCCCGACGGCACCCATTGGCTGGGCACCGATGAGGCCGGGCGCGACGTGTTCCTGCGCCTGCTCTATGGCGGCCGCGTCTCGCTGCTGGTCGCTTTGGTGGCGGCGCTCGCCGCCGCGTTCATCGGCACCACCATCGGCCTGCTGGCCGGCTACTACGGTGGGCGGTTGGATGCGCTTTTGATGCGCACCACCGACGGTGTGATCGCGCTACCGGTGCTGCCGCTGTTGATCGTGCTCGCCGCCGTCGATCTGGCAAAAGTGGGCGTGCCGTCCGCCGTCGCCGAGTCCGAGATCGTTAGCCTCTACCGCATGATGTTCATTATCGCCATCGTCGGCTGGACGACAGTAGCGCGCCTGGTGCGCAGCGCCACGCTGTCGGTGCGCACCCGCGAGTTCGTACGCGCCGCCGAAGCTATGGGCGCGCGGCCGTGGCGGATCATGCTGCGCCATATTCTGCCCAATGTGGTCTCGCCGATCATCGTCGCCACGACCTTGTCGGTTGGCGGCATTATTCTGCTGGAATCGGTTTTGAGCTTCCTCGGCCTCGGCATCCAGCCGCCGACGCCGAGCTGGGGCAATATGCTGACCAATGCGCAGGAACTGATTACCCGGGCGCCGCAACTGGCGATCTATCCCGGCATCATGATCTTCGTCACCGTGATCGCCTTCAACTTCCTCGGCGACGGGCTGCAGGACGCCCTCGATCCGCGGGCAACGCGGCGTTAGGCGCCCGCGCGCCGCTTCCCGAGTGCCCGCT
>JBFKGW010000518.1:0-2469 GCA_041633145.1 Alphaproteobacteria bacterium | reverse complement strand
GCGCTGGCGCGCTCATGGGTGGCCTCCGATCAAGCGGTTAATACGGCCTCTCTGGTTACACCAATTCGCGCCGCCTCACACCATCGAATAGCCGAAGGTGGCGCCGGGCGGCGGCGCGTCGCGCTATCCTACCGGCGCAAACTGGGTCGGCGACGCCTTGGCCCACGCGGATGCCAGCTGCGCGTCCGCCGAGCCGTCGCGCAAGGCGCCCGGGTTTGGTAGCGGATAGGCGATGTCGCTGGCGACAACGGCGCCGTCGGGCATGCGCATAAACAGATGTTCCGGAGCGATCTCCTGGGGATGGCGAAAGCCCGCCGCGGCGATGGTCTCGGACAGTGCGACCAGGGTGTTGCGGTGAAAGCTCGCCACCCGCTGCGCCTTGTCGGCGACAACGAGGGCGCGCTGGCGCAACGGATCCTGCGTTGTCACGCCAGCCGGACAGTGATTGGTGTGGCACTTCTGCGCCTGGATGCAGCCCAGCGCGAACATGAAGCCGCGCGCCGAATTGCACCAGTCGGCGCCGAGCGCAGTCAATTGGACCAGATCGAACGCGGTGATCGCCTTGCCCGAGGCACCGATGCGGATCTTGTCGCGCAGGTCAGCGCCTATCAAGGCGTTGCGGACAAAGATTAACCCGTCGGTGAGCGGCGTGCCGACATGGTTGGTGAACTCGATCGGCGCCGCGCCGGTGCCGCCTTCGGAACCATCGACGACGATAAAGTCGGGCACGATCTGCGTCTCTAAGATCGCCTTGACGATGGCCAGGAACTCCCAGCGGTGCCCGATGCACAGCTTAAAGCCGACCGGCTTGCCGCCGGAAAACTCGCGCAGCGCCTGCAGGAACTCGGCCATTTCGATCGGTGTCGAAAACGCCGAGTGCCGCGACGGCGAGATGCAATCCCGATCCATCGGCACACCGCGCGCCGCGGCGATTTCCGGGGTGATTTTTGCCGCCGGCAGAACTCCGCCATGGCCGGGTTTGGCACCTTGGGAAAGTTTCACCTCGATCATTTTTACCTGATCGTCGCCGGCATTTTCGGCGAAACGGTCGCGATCGAACCGGCCGTTATCGTCGCGGCAGCCGAAATAGCCCGAGCCGATTTCCCAGATCAGATCGCCGCCGGGTTCCCGGTGGTAGCGGCTGATGCCGCCTTCGCCGGTGTCGTGAGCGAAACCGCCCAGCTTCGCCCCCTGGTTCAACGCGCGCACCGCGTTGGCGCCGAGCGAGCCGAAACTCATCGCCGAAATGTTGAAGATCGAGGCTTGGTAAGGGCGGCTACACTGCGCGTTACCGATCGTAACCCGAAAGTCCGCATCGGCTGGCGGCGTCGGCGCGGCCGAGTGGTTCAACCAGGCGTAGCCATCTTCGTAGACGTCGAGTTCGGTGCCGAACGGCCGCTTGTCCAACTCGTTTTTGGCGCGCTGGTAGACGATCGAACGCTGCTCGCGGCTGAACGGCACCGCTTCCTCATCGGCTTCGACAAAATACTGCCGGATCTCCGGCCGGATGCCCTCGAAGGCCCAACGCAAGTGACCGATCAGCGGGTAATTGCGCAGGATGCTGTGTTCGGTCTGCACGATGTCCGTCACACCGATCGCGGTGATCGGCAGCAAAATGACCAGAAGCCACAGAGCCAGTGGGAACAAGGTCGCCGCGACAATCACGGTCAGAAGGTTGAGTGCCAGGACAAGCCCGAAGACCGAAAAACGCAACATCGTCTAACCCACGGTTCGATACCCGGCAATTCTGCCCGTTTCGCGCGTCGCGGTCGAGGACCGAGGCAGACCGGTCGCGGCTATTTCTTCCGCGCTGCTTCCAGTTGCGCCAGCAGGGCGTCGATCGCCTGGTCATGCTCTTCCGTATGGTGGGCGAGCGCCTGGAAAGCCGCCGACATTTCCAGCAGCGTGTCGAGGCGAACATGCTGGCCTTCGCGCAGCAGGCGTTTGGCCATGCGCAACGAGTGGCCGGGGTTGGCGGCAATGCGCTCGGCGAGCGCGCGCGCTTCTTCCATCAAATCGTCATCCGGGACCACCTTCGACACCAGCCCGCAGGCCAGCGCCTCGGCCGCGTCGATGGTGTCGCCGGTGAAGGTGAGCTCGGCGGCCTTCGACGGACCGACCAGGCGCGGCAACAGCCAGGCGCCGCCGTCGCCGGGAATAATCCCCAGCTTGACGAAGCTCTCGGCGAACTTGGCGCGCTCAGACGCGATGCGGATATCGCACATGCAAGCCAGATCGCAGCCAGCGCCGATGGCGGCGCCGTTGACCGCGGCGATGGTCGGCACCTCGAGGTCGTACAGATTGAGCGGGATGTTCTGGATGTCGCGCCGGTAGTTGTTGCGGATCTGGTAGGGCGAGCCGGCCGACAGGCCCTTGCGGTCGCGCATGTCCTTCACATTGCCGCCGGCGCTGAAGGCCGACCCGGCTCCGGTCAGGATCACCACCGAAACCGAATCGTCGCGGTCGATG
>JBFKGW010000517.1:0-2471 GCA_041633145.1 Alphaproteobacteria bacterium | reverse complement strand
GGTCGCGGTTGGCCTTCTCGCCGGCCTTGCCGACCGCCATGACGATGCGGCCCCAGTTGGGGTCTTCGCCGGCGATCGCCGTCTTGACCAGCGGCGAGTTGGCGATCGCCAGGCCGATCACCCGCGCCGCGCGGGCCGATTCGGCGCCGCGCACTTGGACGGTGACGAATTTCTGCGCGCCCTCGCCGTCGCGCACGATCTGCTGCGCCAGATCGATGCAGACTTCGTCTAACGCCGACCGGAAACCGGCGAGCGCCGGATCGTTCGAGCGGCTGATGCGCGGCTGCCGGCGCACCTGACCGGTCGCCGCCAGCAGCACCGTGTCCGACGTCGAGGTATCGCCGTCGACGGTGATGGCGTTGAACGACCGGTCATTGGAACGGCGCAGCAGGTTCTGCAGCACCGGCGCCGACAGGCGCGCGTCGGTGAAGACGAACGCCAGCATGGTCGCCATGTCCGGCGCGATCATGCCCGAGCCCTTGGCGAAGCCGGAGATGGTGACTTCGGCGTTACCGATTCGCGCGGTCCGCGAGGCGGCCTTGGCGAAGGTGTCGGTGGTGCGGATGGCATCGGCCGCCGGCTGCCAACCGCGCGCGCCGAGGCTGCGGCGCACGCCCGCTAATTTGTCAGCGATGAAATCCGGCGGCACCGGTTCGCCGATCACCCCGGTCGAGGCGATATAGACCTCGTCGCGCCGGCAGCCGAACAGCCGGGCCGCGGCGGCAACGGTGTTGGCAACCACCCGGTCGCCCGCGTTGCCGGTGAATGCGTTGGCGTTGCCTGAATTGACGACGATCGCGCGCGCCCGGCCCTTGGGCAGGATCTTGCGACACCAGTCGACCGGCGCCGACGGGCAGCGCGAGCGGGTCAACACCCCGGCGATGGTGGTGCCCTTGGCCAGTTCGGCGAGCATCAGATCCTTGGCGCCGCTCGGCTTCAGGCCGATCGACCGCCCGGTCAGGCGCACCCCGGCAACCGGTTTGATCGATGGGAAATTTTTCGGCGCCAGCGGTGATACCGCGGCGGCAACAGACTTGCTCATAATGACAAACGCCCCCGACTTGGATCGGGGGCGTTGCCGCAGCCAATTCGGCTTGTTGCTGCCGCTACTGGTTGGCGGCGCCCCCGGACGGCGAGCCGTCGAGATTAAAGGTTTCGATCTCGGCGTTCGCGCGCAATTCCGCCATATGCGCGGTGATGAACTCGCGCGTCAACAGGTCTTGGATGCGCGCGCGCGATTCTTCGAAACCGGCCGGCGGTTGGCGGCGTTTGTCGACGACCATGATGACGTGCCAGCCGAACTGGGTCTGTACCGGATCGGGACCGACGCTGTCGATGTCGAGCGCAAACGCGGCAGCTGCGAACGGCTCGACCATGGCGTCGCGGGTGAAATAACCTAAATCGCCGCCGCGCGGACCGGTCGGGCCGGTCGAGCGCTCGCGCGCCAGTTCGGCGAAATCGGCGCCGTCGTCAAGCGCTTCGATGATTTCGACGCCCTCGGCTTCAGTTTCGACCAAAATATGGCTGGCGCGTACTTCTTCAGGACCTTCGGCGTTGCCGATGGTCTCTTCGTAGACGCGGACGATCTCTTCTTCGGTGACCTGGTCGGCGATCTTGCGCTCGAGATAGGCCTGCGAGATCGCCGCAGCCTCAAAATCGCGAATCTGCGCCTTGACGCCTTCGTCGTTCTGCAAGTTCATTTCGCGTCCGGCAGTCTCCATCAAACGATTGGTTACCAGCTGCTCGACCAGCTGCGGAAATAAAGCGCTGATCGGTATTTGCTGGTATTGCTGCGGCAGGCGCTGATAGGCGATCGCTACATCCGACTGGCGGATTTCGTGACCGTTGACGGTGGCGACGAGGCGGTCCTCTACGGCCTGGTCGTCTTGTGCCAGAACCGGGCCGGACCCGGCGGTTAGAATTGCCGCGAGCACGGCGGCGAGGAAGAGAAGCTTCATATTTCGGGCTCCGGACGCTCCGGCCGCAAGTAATCACGCGCGGACGGTATGGATTAAAATTCGAACGGGTTCGCAATAGCCAACGACCACAGTGCCGATATCGGCCCATTGGCTCAAGGGTCGAGCGGCGTACACCAGTATCGCACACGGTAATGTGAATGACTACGCTGGGCCGGTCAGCGCCGGTATCGCGGTGATGGTTAACCCCCGGCTAAGGTCGCCGACCCGGTTGACCAAACGGCGTTGACAGCCGCCGGAACCGCCCCTAGACAAGACGCCGTAAATTCCCATCTTTCAGGGCACATACGAATCGCTGCGCTGCGATGGCAGCGCGCATCCACGCCAGCGGCCTAAATAACCGCTGCAGCCACACCGCTAGGGAACAATCTCGCCGGATGGTAGTCAATCTCGTCAAGCAAATCGTCGGTTCGGCCAACGAACGGTATCTCAAGAAGCTAGGCAAGATCGTCGATGCCATAAACGCGCTTGAGCCGGATTTGGAGGCCCTGAGCG
>JBFKGW010000516.1:0-2483 GCA_041633145.1 Alphaproteobacteria bacterium | reverse complement strand
CTCGATCGCGGTCACTGCGTCGGTGGTCGAGGCCTGGATTGCGGCAATCTGACCGCCGATCTCCTCGGTCGCCTGGCCGGTCTGGCTGGCCAGCGACTTGACCTCCGAGGCGACTACGGCAAAGCCCTTGCCGGCCTCGCCGGCGCGGGCGGCCTCGATAGTGGCGTTGAGCGCCAGCAGGTTGGTCTGATCGGCGATGTCGTTGATCAAGCTGACCACCTCGCCGATCTTCTGCGCCGCCTCGGACAGGCCCTGGACCTGCTGATTGGTCTGGCGCGCCTGCTCGACGGCGTTCGCCGCAGACTGGGAGCTGTGGCTGACCTGCCGCGCGATCTCCTGGATCGAGCTCGACAGCTCTTCGGTCGCCGAGGCGACGCTCTGCACATTGGCGTTGGCCTCTTCCGACGCGGCGGCAACCGTGCTGGTGCGACTGCTTGTGCTGTCGGCCATCGACGTCATCGACTGGGCCGACGACTTCATCTGGCTCGCCGCCGAGCCGACGCTTTCGATGATCTTGCCGACCGACGCCTGGAAGGTGTCGGCCATTTCCTTCATCGCTTCGCGCTTCTCGGCCTCGGCCTTGGCCGCGGCCTCTTCCTCGCTGCGCTTCCGCTGTTCGCGCAGACGTTCGGTCTCGAGGATGTTGTCCTTGAACACCTGAACGGTCTGCGCCATCGAGCCGATTTCATCGTTGCCGGAGGCCGGGACATCGACCGAAGTATCAGAATCGGCGAGCGACCGCATGACGTCGTTCAGCGCGTTGACGCGGCGGGAAATCCCTTTTGCGGTCATAGTACCGGTTACGAGCGTGGCGGCGATAGCAACCAAGCTGATAGTGCCAATAATCCAAACAAGAGTCTGTTTACCAGCAGCCATCTCGGCACTCTGCGAGGCGCCAACAAAGGCAATTCCAACAAGCACGAGTAAGGCAACCGCAGCAATTGCCATACTCAAATAGAACCGTGCAGCGATCGTGCTGGAGCGGTTGGACCGATCTTTGAAAATATTTCCCAGAGCCATCGAGCAAACTTTCTGATTTATTGTCTGTGATACGATTAAGTGGGTAATCATAAGGTTTACAGTTCGCCCGTTAACGATAAATGAATACATGGACACCGTGCTGTTAAGAACTTGATGGCGCATTCGCACCAGACCGATAAATAGAAAATAAGGCCGCCGCGGCCGAACATTCATGTTACTTGCGGGATAACGAGCAGCGCGGCGGCGCAATGATTGGTTTTCGTTGGTGTGATATCACGCATGCGGAGCGAGGGCCGTCTGCGATCAGCCTGCCAGGCCATATTTCAAGCGCCGACCAAGACGCAAATAATTCTATCTGCCTAGTCCGACGACCGGCTCTTTATCCGCCGTTAGATCGTCGGTCGCTTCGACGTCGATCAGTTCGACGCGCTTCGCCTTGTCTCAACTACCGGCCGAACGGGCGGCTTCGATGACCTTGGCGATGTCGGCGCTCGGAGCGCCTTTGGTCACCAGGATCAGCGGCTGCTCGATCGTGCTGTCGGTCGCAACGGCGGCAACGCTGTCGTTGACCGTCTTGTCGACGGCAATACCGAGCGCGCGCGGCACCTGGCCGACGATTTTCACCACCTGCGGCGCAATTGGTAACGCGCGGACGTTAGCGGTAATCTCGCCACCGCCGAGAACTTCCTTCTCGACCATCGAGCGCACGCCACCGCCCTTGGTCTCGGCGACCACGACGATCGGCGCGTCAGCGCCGCCCACGTCTTTCCAGTTGGCAATCTTGCCCGACAGAATGTCGGCAATCTGCGCCAGGGTCAGGTTCTTCACGCCATTCGACGGATGAACCACGAACGCCACCGTGGTCGCACCGATCTGATGCGCCTGCAGCTGCGAACCGTCGACCGAGCCGGGGCTCTTTTTGTTCGCCTTGGCGACAACCGTGTCCAACGGCGCCGAAATCATGGCGACATGCGCCTTACCGGCCATCAGATCGGCAATACCGCGGCCGGTACCATTGGCCGTGATGTTGAGCGACTGACCCGACTGCTGTTCGATGGCGGCCTTGTGCGGGGTCAGGATGTTGGTGGCAACCGTTGTCGAACCATTGACGTTCACCGTGGCGGCTTGCGCCATCACGGTCAGACCGATGGTCACCGCCGCGGTAACCAAGCCTGTTTTGAGATGTACAAACATGTATCCCTACCCCATTCGCGTCAGCTGTCAGCGGCGTGCTGACCGCGGACTACATATGCCTTACGCACCGGTCGCATACCGGTGTAAACGCGCGTAACCATGTATGTTCCGGGTTTGATAAGGGTTAATGCGCAGCTACGTAATAAACACGTAAATGCAGAGTTAAGACTTACCCTGCGGCGAATTTAGCTACGTATAAACACGTAGATACATTGAGGCGGAGAGAACGGCAGCCGTCGCAGCTTTCGCCGGTGATGACAGCGGCTAATTAGCGAGAATTCGCCAACTCACGGCGGCGCGACCTGGGG
>JBFKGW010000515.1:0-2485 GCA_041633145.1 Alphaproteobacteria bacterium | reverse complement strand
GGTAACGCCGAGGCATAGGCGTGAATGACCGTCGAACGGTGACTGTACAGCGCGCCTTTGGGATTGCCGGTGGTACCGGAGGTATAACACAGCGACGACGCGGTATTTTCGTCGAACTCGGGCCACACGAGATTGTCCGAGTGGCTATCGATCAGCTCTTCGTAGCAGATCAGGTTGTTAATCTTGGCGTCCGGCATGTGCGCCTTGTTGGTCATCACCACGACGCCCTTGAGCGCGGTCAGTTCATCGATGACCGCTTCGATCAACGGCACCAGGTTGACGTCGGCGAAGACGTAGGAATCTTCCGCGTGGTTGATGATGTAAATCAGCTGTGCCGGCGCCAGGCGCGGGTTCAACGTGTGGGTGACCGCGCCGATCCCCGACACCGCATAATAGGTCTCGAAATGGCGGTAGGTATTCCAGGCTAATGTGGCGACGCGGTCGCCCAGTTGGACACCGAGCGCGGTCAACGCATTGGCCAGCTGGCGCGCGCGCGTATGGGCGTCGCGATAAGTGTAGCGGTGGATCGGCCCTTCGACCGAACGCGACACGATTTCCCGATCGCCGGAAACCCGGTCGGCATGTTCCAGCAAGCTGGAAATTAAAAGCGGCCGGTCCATTATCAGCCCGCGCATGTCGCTCCCCTTACCTAATCGGCGCCAACCTTTGCTCGCCGAATAAACAGGAGCTGATTATCGGGCGGTCGCGGAGCCGGCTCAAGACCTCAAACATAAGGGTTATGACGGATGCGCCGCAGCGACCGAGCGGAGGAATTCCAGACAGATCTGCGCAAACGCCTCGGGGGCTTCCATGAGGGCGACGTGACCGGTTCCTTTGAGGATGCGCAGCTGCGAGCCGGCAATGCGCTCGTGGATCACCTGCGACAGGTGCGGGGCGGCGATGATATCGAGGTCCGAGCAGGTGATCAGTGTTGGTACGCTGATCTGGGGTAAGCGGTCATAGGTGTCGCCTTTAATGCAGGCCTCCAGCTGGCCGATCCAGCCGGCATTGACCGGCGACTGCTCCAACAGAAACCGACGATGGATCTCCATTTCCTCGGCGTGGGCGTCGTAGTAGGCCGACGCATGCAAAGCCAGCATGCTGAGCTCGGTAAGCGCAATCCGCTGGTCATGTTCGGCGAGATAACGCCGGGTTTCCTGAAACTTCTTGAGGCGGGCGCCGTTGCGCGCCCAACTATGGTGGATGCCGAGGCTGAGAACGCGATCCGGATGATTTAGCGCCAGTTCTTGGGCGATGTGGCCGCCCATCGAAAAGCCCATCACATGGGCGGCGTCGATGCCGGCATGGTCGAGCACGTGGGCGGCATCGTCGGCCATGTCGGCCAATGTATAGCCCGGCGGTGGCACGCTCGAACCTCCGACGCCGCGGTTGTCGAAAACGATGGTGCGAAATTCCGGCGCGAAGAACGGCAGCTGGCCCGACCAGAATTTCAGATCGTGGCCAGTGCCGCTGATCAGGATCAGCGGCGGTCCCTCGCCGTGACATGCGTAATTTATGGCGACCCCGTCGCGGGGATCTGTGACCAGCATGCGTGAACTCCAATCGCGGCAACAATGCCACAGGCGCGTCATCACTGTAGCGCGCCGGCGAGTGGAGACAACGGGGCAAGGGTCGCGAAGGAACAAAAATAAACCGCCCCGATATCGCTATCGGGGCGGTGCAACTACTGGGCGCGCAGTTGTGCGCGGTTCTCAGACGTACATGCTTAACCGGGTTGGCGTTTCGCAAACAACCACAGAATAATCGCGATCGCGATCAAACCAACAAGGCCGTTTTGACCGAGGGTACCGATAATGTCCGTAAGGTTACCAACCACATCACCGAAAAACGGAAGATTGGGACCGACAAGGATTTGCGCGACAATAGCTAGTGCAACTAAAAGCAGACCGAGTTCGGTTATTTGTCCAAGCCACCGTTTGATTTTTTCAATCGGATTTTCTGGCATGAGTCCCCCTATGGGCGGTTTTAAGACTTATAAGTCTAAGAACCCACTATGTAGTAGGCTGCAATATTTATCCCACAAAATGTGACTTCACTGTCAAGTCCCAATTAAGTGATTGCTTGGGCGGCTAAAAACACAGCGATCGAATATTTTAATAATACTTTGATTATCCACCGTTTGGGGTGGTATTAATTTGTTTCTCCGTGATAGTACTTGTGGCGGCACATGGCCTCGATCTTTGTTTCAGTCAAATCGCGATTGAATACAGATTTGAACCGAGAGTCGTCCGACACTGAAAATAAAGCCACCGCCGTTTCGTTTAATTAGTACCGAATGCGGACAAATATCTCGATTTGGGTTATCGGCGGGAAAATTGCCTAATTTGTGAGCAGATTTAAGCGGGTGATTCGTTTTTTGGCACTCTTGGTTGATGGACCGATTGAATTCGATGAACCGGATTTGTCATCTCATTGCCGGGCGTGGGGTTGGTCTTACCAGCGCTAGCCAGTATCTTTGCGGCCG
>JBFKGW010000514.1:0-2494 GCA_041633145.1 Alphaproteobacteria bacterium | reverse complement strand
GCCAGCCTGTTCAACCTCGAGCGCGCCGGGCACATCTATTCGCGGATTTCCAACCCCACCGTCGCGGTGTTCGAAGAGCGCATGGCGGCGCTGGAAGGCGGGGTCGGGGCGATCGCGACGGCGAGCGGCCAGGCCGCGCTGACGCTCGCGGTGATTACGCTGATGGACAGCGGCGGCCATATCGTAGCCTCGCGTAATATCTACGGCGGCAGCCACAACTTGTTCCTGCACACGCTGCCGCGCTTCGGTATCACCACCACGCTGGTCGACCCGCGGCATCCGCAGGAATTCGCTGATGCGATCCGGCCCGAGACCCGTCTGTTGTTCGCCGAGACCATCGGCAATCCGGGTCTGGAAATCCTCAATATCCCGGACGTCTCGCAGATCGCCCACGATGCGGGGCTCCCCCTGATGGTCGATTCGACCTTTACCACGCCCTATCTGATGCAGCCGTTCCAACACGGTGCCGACCTGATCATGCATTCGGCGACTAAGTGGATTGGTGGCCACGGCGTGGCGATCGGCGGTGTTTTGGTCGACAGCGGCGCCTTCGATTGGGAGGGCTCGGGCAAGTTCCCCACCATGAGCGAGCCCTATGCGGGCTATCACGGCCTCGATTTCGCCGAGGAATTCGGGCCGGCCGCCTTCATCATGCGGGCGCGGGCCGAGGGCTTGCGCGATTTCGGCGCCTGCATGTCGCCGCAGAACGCGTTTTATTTGACGCAAGGGCTGGAAACATTACCGATGCGCATGGCGCGCCACGTCGACAATGCCCGCACCATCGCAGGCTTTCTCGAAGAGGCTAAAGAAGTCGCCTGGGTGCGTTATCCCGAGCTCGACAGCCACCCCGACCAGGCGCTGGCGCGGCAGTTGCTGCCCAAAGGCGCCGGCTCGATCGTCACCTTCGGGATTGAAGCCGGCGCCGCCGGCCCGCGCAAGACGGGCGCCATGTTCATCGAGGCGCTCGAATTGTTCTCGCACCTGGCCAATGTCGGCGACGCCAAGTCGCTGGTCATCCATCCCGCCAGCACCACTCATCAGCAGATGGACGCCGACGAGCTAGCGGCAGCCGGGGTGGGCGAGAACATGATCCGCCTTTCGGTCGGTCTGGAAGACCCGAGCGATCTGATCGCCGACCTCAAACAAGCGCTGCGCGCGTCGCAGAAATAGGAGGCGCGGACCGATGGACATTAACGTCAACGGCGCGACCGTGTTTGCGCACACCGGCGGCAAGCCCTTCGATCCTACACAGCCGGTGCTCGCACTGATCCACGGCGCCGGAACCGACCACACGTTTTGGGGTCTGCAAACCCGGTTTTTCGCCCACCATGGCTTCTCGGTGCTCGCCGTCGACCTGCCCGGCCACGGCCGCTCCGACGGTCCGGCGCTGGAGACCATCGATGCCCTCGGCGAGTGGGTGTGGCAGGTACTCGACACGGTGGGCGCCGAACGGGCGGCGCTGGCGGGTCATTCGATGGGCTCGCTGATCGCGCTCGCCGCCGGGGCGAAGCGGCCGGACAGCACCAGCGCCCTGGTGCTGGTGGGCACCGCCGAACGGATCGCGGTGCACGAAGATCTGTTGGCCGCGGCGGCCGATAACGATCCCCGAGCGTTCGACATGATCACCGACTGGGGCTTCGGCAAGCCGTCCCATCTCGGCGGTCATCAGGCGCCGGGGCTGTGGATGCAGGGCAGCGGCCGGGCCTTGCTGCGCGCCGGCACACCGGGCGTGCTGGGCACCGATCTCGCCGCCTGCGACGCCTATGAGGGCGTCGTCGAGGCGGCCAAGAAGATCACTTGTCCGGTGCTCCTGCTGCTCGGCGCCGGTGACCGCATGACGCCGCCGCGCACCACCAAGGCACTGGTGGAAACGCTGGCGCACGTAGAGACAGAAATTCTGCCGGCGACCGGTCATATGATCATGGTCGAACGGCCCAACGAGACCATCGATGCGATCGATGGTTTTTTGCATAGGATCGCGGCATGAGCCGGGACGGGCGCAACGAACGCCGGGAAAACTACCGGGAATTCATCCAGATGCCGACCCGGTGGATGGATAACGACGTCTACGGCCACGTCAACAACGTGGTCTACTATTCCTACTTTGACACCGCGGTGAATGGCTTTTTGATGCGCCAAGCCGGGCTCGATTATCGGTCGTCAGACGCGGTCGGCGTGGTCGCCGAGACCGGCTGCAGCTTCCACGGCGAGATTGCCTTCCCCGATATCCTCGATGTCGGCATCCGGGTCAGCCGGCTGGGCAATTCGTCGGTGACTTATGAAATCGGCATATTCTGCCAGGGCCGCGAGGCGCCGGCGGCGACTGGCCACTTCGTCCATGTCTACGTGCGCCACGGCGAAATGACGCCGGTGCCGATCCCCGATAAGGCACGCACCGCGCTGGAGAGGCTTGTCGTTTAAATCTTACGAATTTTTACTGGCGGCTTTAGAACCTTCGACGACCCCCCTCCCTAACCCTCCCCCTCGTTTGGGG
>JBFKGW010000513.1:0-2495 GCA_041633145.1 Alphaproteobacteria bacterium | reverse complement strand
GTGATGCCGCCGGAGGCCTCGGTCACCACGCGACCGCCGGCCAGCGCGACCGCTTGCTTCAGGGTGTCGACGGGCATGTTGTCGAACAGCACGGCATCGATTTCGTGGGCCAGCGCCTCTTGCAACTCTTCTAGGGTATCGACCTCGACCTCGACCTTGACCATGTGACCAAGGCGTTCGCGCACCCGCTCGATCGCCGGGCCGACTCCGCCAGCGATGATGCGATGGTTGTCCTTGATCAGCACCCCGTCGTTGAGGCCGAAGCGGTGGTTGGCGCCGCCGCCGGCGCGCACCGCGTACTTATCGAGCACCCGCAGCCCCGGCGCCGTCTTGCGCGTGCACACGATGCGCGCCTTGTGGTTGCCGACGGCCGCCGCCAGATCGCGGGTGGTGGTGGCGATGCCCGACATTCGCCCCAGCAGGTTGAGCGCGGTGCGCTCGCCGCTGAGCAGCACCCGCGCCGGGCCGGAGACCACCGCCAGGGTCGCCCCGGCCGCCACGTCTTCGCCGTCACGGTGGCCGTGTTCGACGGTGATCGACGGGTCGAGCGTCCTGAACACGTCGATCGCCACGTCGAGACCAGCCAGGCGGCCGTCGCCGCGGGCGACGATGCTGGCGCTGGCGTGCGTGCCGGGGTCGACAATGCTGTCGGTGGTGAGATCGCCGGCCTGGCCGAAATCCTCATCGAGGGCGCGCGCGATAATCGGCGCGTAACTAAGCGGATAAAGCGGCGGCGTGGTCATGGTTTCGGCCTTCTCCAATGGCGACAGGCACGGGCATCTCGAGCGGTGCGACGGTTTCTGAAAGATCTTCGATGGTTAAAAACTGTCGCACGCCAACCGCAGTTTCCGGTTGCGGAAAATCAATACGGTAGTGGGCACCGCGGCTTTCCTGCCGCCGTGACGCGGCCCGGGTGATGAGACGCGCCGCCAGCGCCATGTTGCACAGCTCGCCCCACCGCCGCACATCCTGTGGCGTCGGCGGTACCGGTCCTGCCTGACCTGCGAGATCGGCGATCTGGCGCGCGATCGCGGCGTGCGCAGCGAGCGCTTTCGCCAAGCCGTGACCGTCGCGGCGCAATCCGACCTGCTCGTACATCAGCGCGCGCAGTTGCGCGGTCAAATCAGCGATATCGGCCGCGACATCGCCGCCCGGCAGTCTGGGCATGGCAATCGTCGGCGCAAGTTGGGTCGGAATGGGACTACCGGCGATATTGTCGGCCACCCGGTGGCCGAACACCAACCCTTCGAGCAGGGAATTGCTGGCCAGCCGGTTGGCGCCGTGCACCCCGGTCGCCGCTACTTCGCCACACACCCACAAACCATCGAGCGAAGTGCGGCCATGGGTGTCGGCGGCGACCCCGCCCATATGATAGTGCGCCGCCGGCGCTACCGGGATCGGCTCGCGCGCCGGATCGAAACCGGCGGCGGCGCACAGCGCGCTCACCGTCGGGAACCGGTCCGCCGAGCCGCTGGCCATGATCGCGCGCATATCCAGGAAAGCGCCGTCGCCATCGACCAGGCGCTGCCAGATCGCGCGCGCCACCACATCGCGCGGCGCCAGTTCGGCGTCGGGGTGTTCGTCGGCCATGAATCGCCGGCCGGCGGCATCGATTAGCGTGGCGCCCTCGCCACGCAAAGCCTCGGTGAGCAACGGCATCGGCGCGCCAGCGCGGGCGTTGGGATCATCCAGCGCGGTCGGGTGGAACTGGACGAACTCCAAATCGGCCAGGCGCGCGCCGGCTCGCGCCGCCATCGCCAGACCGTCAGCGGTAACTTCGGGCGGGTTGGTCGTCATCTGGTAGAGTTGGCCGGACCCACCGGTCGCTAGCACCACGAACGGCGCCTGGTGGAAAACCCACCCGTCGCCTTCCTCGTGCACCAGCACGCCGCAAACGCGGCCGCGCTGCACAACCAGGTCCCAGGCAAACGAGGAGGTTTGAACATCGATCGACGGGGTGCGCGCGACCGCCTCGGCGAGCCACTTATGGATATGGCGTCCGGTGGCGTCGCCGCCAGCATGGACGATGCGCCGATGTGCATGGGCCGCCTCGCGGCCCAGCAAGACCCTGCCGTCGGCGCTGCGATCGAACGGTGCGCCCAGCAAGATGAGTTCGCGCAGCCGTGCGGCGCCGTCTTTGGTTAGGAGATGGACCGCCTGCAAATCGTTCAAGCCGGCGCCGGCCGCCTTGGTGTCGGCAGCGTGCGATGCCGGCGTATCTTTGGCGCCCACCGCGGCGGCGATGCCGCCCTGCGCCCACGCGGTGGAGCCACCCTCGAGACTTGGCGTCTTGGTCAGCAGGGTGACCCGGCGCGGCGCCAATTGCAGCGCGGCAACCATCCCGGCCATGCCCGAGCCGACGACGATAACGTCGGCGTTGCGGACATGGCGTAGCGCGGGCCGAAGCGGCCGGATAACAGTCATACCTGGGTTAATCCCGTTAGCGGATGGCGAGCATGCGTTCGACGGACAGGCGCGCCCGGTCGGCGACTGCC
>JBFKGW010000512.1:0-2509 GCA_041633145.1 Alphaproteobacteria bacterium | reverse complement strand
CTCGTCGGACAGCAGGAACAAGATGCCGTTGGCGATATCGACCGGCTGGCCGACACGCTGCAGGGGCGTCACCTCGCTGCGCGCCTTTTTAATCGCCGGATCCTGCAGATAGGCGGTCAGCGGCGTTTCGGTGTGGCCGGGGCACACTGCGTTGACGCGGATGCCGTAGCCGGCCCACTCGATGGCGAAGTGGCGCGCCAGCATGATCAGCGCCGCCTTCACCGTCGAATAGCCGCCCGACATGCCGTAGGGCTGGCGCCCTCCGACCGACGACAGGGTGATGATCGAGCCCTTGCGCCCGTTGTCGATCATCCAGCGGCCGGCCGCCTGGGTCATCAGGAAGGTGCCGGTCAGACCGACATCGAGCATCAGGTTCCAGTTTTCCAGCGGCAGGTCCTTGAGCAGGCCCGGCGCCATCTTGACCGCGCTGTTGACGACGCCGTCGACGCCGCCGAAAGTCTCGACGGCCAGGTCCACCGCCGCCTGACAGGCTTGCGCGTCGGTCACATCCAAATGCATATAGACCGCCTTGTCGGCGCCGATGCCCTCGCAAATCTGGTTGCCCAACTCGTCATTGACATCGCCGACCACCACCTTGCCGCCCTGTTCGACGAACATCTCGGCGGTTTTTGCGCCAATTCCGCTGGCCCCGCCGGTAACGATGCAAACCTTATCGGTGAATCTTGCCATCGCTGCTTCTCCGCTTGTTGCGCGTTTGATTGTTCAGACGTTAGCCCGCCGTGTACTCCATCTTCTTGCCGCCCCAGTTGCGCCCCGGGGTGTGCATCATCTTGCTCTCCGCCTGGCCGCCATCGACCTTGAGCATCGCCGCGTTGACGTAGCTGGCGCGGTCGGACAGCAAGAACACACACGCCTCGGCAATTTCCTCCGGCTTGCCGACGCGGCCCATCGGCACCACCGCGGCGCGACCCGCGGCAATTTCCGGATCGGCGAACATCGCCGCGGTCATCGCGGTCGGCACCTGGCCCGGCAACACCGTGTTGGCGCGTACGCCGCGGCCGCCCCATTCGACACCGAACAGGTTGCCGAGCATGATGTTACCGGCCTTGGCGATCGAATAGGCGCCGGCGCCGTTATACGCCTGCACGCCGCCGACCGACGACAGGAAGACGATCGAGCCGCTGCCTTTCTCCAGCATCACGCGGCCGGCCGCCTGGGCGCACAGGAAATAGCCCTTGAGGCCGACATCGATCACCGCGTCCCAGGCTTCTTCGCTCAGCTCCTCGAGCTTGGACGGCTGCAATTTGATTGCGCCGCAGACGATGCCGTCGATGGTGCCAAAGGCAGCGACCGTCTCGTCGGCCATGCGCTGGGCGTCGGCCGCGTTCGAGGTATCCATTTCGATGACGATCGCCTCGCGGCCTTCGGCCTGCACCAGTTGCGCGGTTTCCGCGGCTTTGGCGCGGTCGATATCGGCGATCGCCACATCGGCGCCTTCCTTGGCAGCGAGCACCGCAGTCGCCCGGCCGATGCCGCTGGCGCCGCCGGTGACGATGATCTTTTTCCCGTCGAGCATCATGAGTTTCTCTCCCTGTTGCCGTTACCGGTTCGCCAGGCTTCGTTGAGAGCCCCCACCAATCCGCGGGGTGCCAGCAAAATGGTAACGATGAATATTAAACCGATGACGAGCAGGTGCCGCTCGGTGAACTCGGTCAGAAAATCGGTGATCAACTGAACGAACGCGGCGCCGACGAACGGGCCAACCAGCGTACCCAAGCCGCCGATCACCGCCCAGATGACAATCTCGCCGCTGAAAATCATGAACAGCTGCTCGGTGCCGATGATCGCGTTCTTAAGCAGCAGCAGAATACCGGCGATCGAGGCAAAAAATCCCGACACCGCGGTACTGAGAATCTTGAACTGATTGACGTCGTAGCCGAGGTGGCGCGTGCGCTCCTCGTTGTCGCGTATGCCCTGGAAGACCAGGCCGATCGGCGATTTGAGAAACAGCCGCAAGACGATGAAGCTGGCGAACACGACAGCCAGCGTAAGGTACCAGAAATGCACCAGATCGTTGGTGTCGACGACGAATATGCCCAACACGTTCAGTTTGGGCAGCGAGATCGTTAGCCCGTCTTCGCCGTTGGTCACCGAGACCCAGGTGTTGGCGATGATGAAAAACACATTGCCGAACACCAGCGTGATGATGCCAAAATAGATGTCGCGCACGCGCACCGAGAACGCCCCCATCACCGTCGTCGCCACCGTGCCGGCGACGATGCCGAGCACAATGGCGAGCCAGGGATCGACCTGCAGCCGGTTGAGCGTAATCGCCACGGTGTAGGCGGCGATGCCCGACAACGCGGCATGAGCGAAACTGGCGAGCCCGACATAGCCCATCATCACGTCGAGGCTCATGGTCAGCAGGCCCAGGATCAACAGCTCGCTGTAGAGCCTGAGCGTGAACAAATCGGAGAAGTAGGGCAGCGCAATACCGAGCGCGAGCAGGGCGAGCCCGACATAGCGGAAGCGCAGCACCGGCGCGGCG
>JBFKGW010000511.1:0-2515 GCA_041633145.1 Alphaproteobacteria bacterium | reverse complement strand
TCAGGTTCTGCGCCTTGGCATAGTAGCGGCCATGGTAGTAGCGATGGATGTATTCGCCCATGAACAGGGTGAGCTTGACCGTTTCCGACATGTCGTTGGGGCGCGAATGCCAGCCGCGCGCATAGGCATCCATCAAGCTGGTGACGTAGTGGCCGTACCAACTGGTGCCGAAGCCATTGCCCTTGATCATCAAGTTCGCCGAGCCGTCGATGATGATCGAGGTCCAGATGTGATAGCCGTCGGTGTGCATCGGCACTGAGACTTCGGTCGTAATCGCGCCGGCGGCCTGAAAACGGCGTAGGCCTTCGCTGGCCTTGCGGTCGGTTACTTCCTCGCTTTCCGGCCGACCGAAGCCTTCGCGCAATACGGCGACCTTTGTGCCTTCGATACCTCGACCAAGGGCGCTGACATAATCCTGAGTCTGAGTTTCGTACTGCCTTGGATCGAGGCCGTCTGCGCCGGCGATCGCCTGTAGTAGCAGCGCGACGTCGGCGACGCTGTTGGCCATGGGGCCGCAATGGTCGATCGTCAATTCGATGGGAAAGACCCCAGTATAGGGTACCAAACCGTGGGTCGCCTTTAAGCCGTAGACGCCACACCAGCTGGCGGGGATGCGGATCGAGCCGCCCTGGTCACCGCCCAGCGCCATGTCAGCCTCGCCGGCCGCCAGCACCGCCGCACTGCCGCCCGACGAGCCCCCGGCGGAATGGGTCGGTCTGTGCGGGTTGGTGATCGGTCCGGTGGCGCAGGTGTGGCTGGCACCGGAGAAGCATAAATCCTCGCACGCCGCCTTACCGGTGATTGTGCCGCCGGCGTCAAGGATGCGGGTGACCACGGTGGCATCGACTTCCGGCACATATCCTTCGAGGATGCGGCAGCCGTTCATCATTGGCACGCCGGCGACACAGATATTGTCCTTGATGGCTACCCGTTTGCCAGCCAACGCGCCGGTCGAGGCGCCTTCGATCGAGGTTTTCCAATACCAGGCGTTGTAGGGGTTTTCGCCTTGCGACGGCCGGTATCCTGGACCGCGGTCGTACTTGACCGGCAGCGTCGGCTCGACCAATTGGTCGAGCCGGTCGTAGGAGGCCTTGATGCCGTTCATCAGGCCGGCGAAGGATTTTGCGTCGTCGGCGCTCAGCTCAATACCGAAACTGTCGGCGATCTCGAACACCTGTTCGGCTTTTGCCGCTTCTATCGTCATGATTAAACCTCCTTGCCTGACTGTGTCTCCTCTTCTTATGCACCGCCGCACGGTTTTGGTTAGCGATGATCATTATCATGACCCCAGTCGTGCCAGATAACTAGGGCGACTAGACTTTTGTCCGGTTCCACTTATTCCGTGGGCGCGGTAGCGTGAGCGGCTGCGACTGCGCAAGCAGTCGAGGCGTAGGACCAACTTGCTAATCAAACATTCTGAACTGGGGGAGGTTTAAGATGAACGATACGGTTTCGTGGGTGCTCGAGATGGCGATCAAGCCGGGCGAGCTCGATAACTTCAAGGCGTTAATGGAAGAGATGGTCGAAGACGTTCAAGCGACCCAGCCCGATACCACCCATTATGAGTGGTTTTTCAATGAGGACGGATCGGTGTGCCACCTCTATGAGCGCTACGCAGATTCCGCGGCGACCATGATCCACTTGAATTCGTTCGCCGAAAACTATGCGGAACGGTTTCTCGGCGCCGCCGACCCGACGCGCCTCACCGTCTACGGCAATCCCAACGACGAGGTGAGGGGCATCCTGGGCGGTTTCGGCGCGGTCATTATGGCGCAGCTCGGCGGTTACGCCCGCTAATCCGGCGCCACATCGAGGCGCACAACGACGCCTTCGAGTCGCGGATCCGGCGCGGGATAGCGGTCGAGCACCAACGGATCGTGGCCCGGCACGATATGGGATTCGCTGTCCGCTTGCGCACGCAGCGCATCATAGCCGCGCACCATGTCACCCAGATTGTAGACGTTGGGGAAGGGAGTGATGGTCTCCATGTTCTCGTAGAAATGCGAGGTGTCGGAGGCCACGACCACCCAACCGCGTTGGGTCAAGACGCGCACGAACTGCAGGCCCATGGTGTGGCCGCCGACATGGTGCACCGTGATGCCCGGCGCGATTTCGGCGGCGCCGTCGTGAAAGGTCACCCGTCCCTCGAAGACGTTGCGCACCATGCCGGTAATGTGGTCGACGGTGAACGAGTGATTCATGGTCGTGGTACACATGTGCGGACCCGTCGCGTACTGCATCTCGCTTTCCTGCAGATGGAACTGCGCGGCAGGGAATTCCGCATGGCCGCCGATATGGTCGTAGTGCAGGTGGGTGACGATGACATCTTCGACGCTGGCCGCCGCGATATCGATCATCGCTAATCCTTCGGTGACGCTGCGTTGTAACGTGCGGCCCCGCGCGGCGGCCTCGGGCGCGTCGAAGCCGGTGTCGATGATGATGGTTCGGTCCGGCGATACGGCGGCCCAAACGAAGTAGTCGAGCGGCATCGGCGCGTCGTCGTGGGGATCGGCGC
>JBFKGW010000510.1:0-2522 GCA_041633145.1 Alphaproteobacteria bacterium | reverse complement strand
GGTGTTGTAGATGAAATATTTCTCTTCACCCCAACCCCTCTCCCGTGGGGAGAGGGGCTTTGCGCCCTATCCCACCGGGTTTTTCTCGAAATAGTCGATGTCTTCCGGCGTCGGCTGCCAGTCGGGATTGGACGGCCAGTCGACCATGCGCGGCGCCATGTCGGCGCCGTAGCGCACCCGGAACAGCAGCGTGCGCTCGGGCCCGTTGGCGTATTCGTGCACCTCGCCCGGCGGATGGACGACGAAGGCGCCCGGTTTGACCTCGATGGTGCCTTCCGGCGTCGTCATGGTGCCGCCACCCTGGTAGCAGAAATAGATCTCGGTGGCGTCTGGGTGGCAATGGTTGGGGCTGACCTGCCCGGGCTCCCAGCAGGCGACGGTGAAATCGCCCTCGGCGGCACGGCCGAGGATCTTCTCGACATGGCGTTGGGGGTCGAACTCCTGCTCGTCCTCGAGGGTGAAAGCATACATCGGGTCATCTCCTCACGGTCAAAATGGCGCTGGCAAGTCAGCGTGCCTTATGTTTCAGGGGTTAAGCTTAGCCGCGTCGTATCTTTGCCGCAATTAGCCCGATCCGCAGCGACCGTCGCTCTTGGCGCAGTGTTGAACACAAATCTGGCGGCGATGGGATATCCTCATCGCCATGAACAAGACGATCCTTTGGCTCGCCCTGTTGGTAACCGTTGTACTGGCCGTTATGGCGGCACGGCAGGACGCGCGCAGAGACACCCTGGTCGGCGCCGTCACTCATGTGCGCGACGGCAACACGATCGAGGTCGGCGAGGTGGCGATCCGGCTCAACGGCATCGCGGCGCCGGCGCTCGATGCGCCGGGTGGGCGCGCGGCACAAAAATTCCTGGACCAGCTGGTGTTCGGCAACACGGTGACTTGCGATCTGAGCAGCGTGCGCAGCTACGACCGCCGCATCGGCACCTGCTTTCTCGACGGCAAGGACATCGCCGAAGCCATCATCGCCGCCGGCCTGGCGCGCGATTGCGCGCGCTACTCCGGCGGCCGCTACGCGGCATTCCATACGGCTGCCTCGATGCAAATCCCGCTGCCGGCCTATTGCGCGCCGCGGTGATGTGCGAACCTGTGTGAACGGTGGCCTTTGATCGCGGCGAGTAATCGACCCATTAAACGCCCAAAAAGGATTATAAAGTTGGCGCGCCCGGCAGGATTCGAACCTGCGACCTGCGGATTAGAAGTCCGCCGCTCTATCCAGCTGAGCTACGGGCGCCCAAACTTGATCGGCACATAATTTTAACGCGAACGCCGCGCGCCGGCGGCCAAATTCAGTGGCTCCACGGCACCTTGCGCGACACGGCGAAATTATCGGCATAAGCCTTGGGTCTGACGACGCGCTCCTTGGGCTTTTGCACATTATACTCGATGCCGTGCTTGTCGGCGTAGGCAACGGCATCGTCGAGGGTGTCGAAGGTCAGCCGCACCTGGCTCATGGTGTCGCCGGCGCCGGGCCAGCCCATCAGCGGGTCGAGCTGCTGGCGGCGGGTCGGCTCGTATTCGAGCACCCACTTGCCGGTCTTGGCGCGGCCCGACTGCATGGCGGTTTTCGCCGGCTGATAAATTCGTGCGCGCATGGCCTCGTCTTCCGTACCCAAAATTGGCCCCAAATCGTCTGGGGGCTGAATGGTCGGGGCGACTGGATTCGAACCAACGACCTCCTGCTCCCAAAGCAGGCGCTCTACCAGGCTGAGCTACGCCCCGGACGCAAGCCTTCTAGGCGTTTTGCGCGGCCGGAGCAAACCTAAATCGACGCTTACTGCCCGACCGAGAGGCCGGCGATCTCGAGGATTAGTTTCTTTGCCACCGTCTGGGGAAAATCCTCCGGTTCCTCGACCACCATGGTGAAGGCGCCCGGCCCGCCGACCACGAAGGCGTGGAAATAACCGTTGAGGTCATACTTGACCCCTTCGATCTCCGACTGCTCCAGTTGCGGGCGGATCGCCAGGCCGTTGATGACGATGCCGAGGTCGAGCGCGCGCTGGCGCGCGGCGGCGACCGCTGAGTCATTATCCTCCCAATCGCGCCCATCGGCGGAGATATCGATCACCCGGCGCGTGCCTTCGACGGCATTGTCGAGGATCCGCGCCACCGAGAAATCTATCGCGCCGCGGATCGAGGTGAGACCGCCGGGCGGTTGCGGTTGCGCGGCCAGGGTGGCGGCGAAGGCTTGGGCGGCTGCCGGACTGTCGATGATGCTCCAACCGACGGTGGTGCGCTGGTCCTTCGACCATTCGACGAAGGTTAGGGCGATGCGACCCAACGGGCCCGACAGCATGGCGTCGACCACCGCCGGTTGGGTCAGCGCACTGATATAGCCGGCGCGCTGCAAGTCGATTTCGCTGCGGTCGATGCTGGCCGAGACATCGACGGCGAGCACCAGCTCGACATCGACGGCAATAGTCTGCGCCGGCGCCGGTGAGGCGAAAAACAGTACGGCTGCCCCGCCCGCGAACGCGAAAGCCAACCGAAAGAACCAGCGCACAACCATGCCGCCG
>JBFKGW010000509.1:0-2523 GCA_041633145.1 Alphaproteobacteria bacterium | reverse complement strand
GCTGGATCACAAACATCACGTCGGGACGACCGGCGTCGTACTCGTCGAACACCAAGGCGCATGGGTGCTGCAAAGTCCAGGGCAGCAAACCCTCGCGGAACTCGGTGACCTGTTGGCCATCGCGCAACACGATGGCGTCCTTGCCGATCAAGTCGATGCGGCTGATGTGGCTGTCCAGATTGACGCGGATGCACGGCCAGTTGAGCCGCGCGGCGACCTGTTCGATATGGGTCGATTTGCCAGTGCCGTGGTAGCCCTGGATGAGAACACGCCGGTTATGGGCGAACCCGGCGAGAATCGCCAAGGTGGTGTCGTGGTCGAAGCGATAGCTTTCGTCCAGTTCCGGCACATGGATCGTGTGTTCCGAAAACGCCGGAATTTCCATATCGGTATCGATTCCGAATACCTGGCGCGCCGACACCGTCATATCGGGGTCGGGGTTTGACGGCATGTCGGCGCTCGCCAATGCTTCGGTATCTGTCGCGTCGTGTGTCGAACTCATCGAAATTTCCAGTTTTTATTTTCAGGATAAACTTTGGGTTTGCTTGGAAGCGTTACGCTTGGATCAGCGTGTCGTATGCCCGGTTAATGGCCTTCAGGCGCTCCTCAGCATCTTTACTGCCACCATTGGCGTCCGGATGATGGCGTTTAACCAGTTCTTTATACCGACTTTTAACTTCCTCGCGAGTCACCGGCGGCGATAAATCCAATATTGCCAACGCCGCCAGCTCCGGTGTGCTCGCGGAAAATCGCTCTTTTTGCTCCTGCCGCGCTGCCTGCTCTTCCTCGAACAGACCGAACGGGTCGTTTGTCGCCTCGCCCGAAGCCTGGTCACCGCCGAACGGCCAAGTAGGGCGATGCCAGTAGGTGTCTGCCCGCCGCTCGCCTTCCACCTCGGCCTCGCTCATGCCCTCATAGTAGTTCCACGCGTTGTTATAGGCGCGTACGTGCTCAAGGCAGAACCAATAATAATCGCGAAGCTGCTCGCGCGATTTCGGCGCGCGGTACTCGCCGGCCGCATCGCAACCGGGCGATTCGCAGCACCGCAACGTCGGCTGTTCGTCCGACGAAGACGCCTCGTCGCCGTGTGATAGAGAACCATTGAAACCCTCGCGCATAGGCGCAATATGGCGAGATTGCGGGGGCCTCGCAAGCTATCCGGGCCTAATTTCGACGCCTCAAATTGTAGATAATCAGCATCTGGCCCGATACAAGCCCAGGAAGGCGCACATGAAACGATCTGACAGAATTCGTCGCGTTCTAAATCAAGCGTTGCAACCGGAAAAACTCGAAATAATCGACCAATCGAGCCTTCATGCCGGTCATAGCGGCGCGCGGGAAGGCGGCGAGACCCATTACCGGTTAGAGGTCGTATCGGCAGAATTTATGGATAAAAATCGAATTGCGCGCGAACGGCTGATCTACACCCTTCTGGCCGACGAGTTCGCCGACGGCCTGCACGCGCTATCGATAAAAGCGCAGGCACCCAACGAAACTGGTTAAGTCTATCTTAACAAAAAATTTAAGATTTGAGTCGTCTTGAAACAATTGGAAATATAGTGTTGCAGAACCCGTTGCAGCGCATTACGGTGCGTTAACCCAGGGGGGCGGTGCCGAAGCGGGGCCGGATTGGGCAGAAACGGAGATTTTTTGGATGTTGATCAACCGCAACATCACGGTGAATGGGCACCGTACCAGTATTCGCCTCGAGCCCGAATTTTGGGCTGGGCTTACCGATATCGCAAAACGCGAAAATTTAACAATCGACGAGTTGTGCACCCAGGTCGATCGCGGCTCGGGTGGGTTATCGCGCACTGCAGCGATCCGGGTATTCATCACCTCCTACATGGTGCGGCTGGCCCAGCAGACAACGGAAACACTGGCACGTCCGTTTGCGGCCGTTGCCGGTGGTACGGTCGAGACGCAAACGGCCGACAAATACACAGTTGCGACCCCACGGTTTCGCGCCGCAGGCTGATTAGCCCCCGCCGGCCCCGGGTTACGCCTCGGGACCGTCGTAAAATTTCGGCCAAAATTCCTTAACTTTCACGCCGTCGCTGCGAAAGGCGTGGCACGTGTTCAAGAGGCGCGGCGGTTTGTCCGACGACTCTTGGCTTGCCGACCGCTCGCGGTTCTTGATCGGAAAAATTGTCTGAAACGCGGTCGTGGCGACCGGTGCCAGCAACTCGACGATATGAGTACACCCTTCCACGCCGCCGACCCGGTCTAAGGCACGCTTGCGCCAGCCCGGTCCGATCCGCAGGCCGACCAGGCGTTGAAAATTCGCTGCAACGTCGCGGCACACGGCGAACGGGCTGTAGTCGGTTGTAACTTCGACTTCTTTGATCTCCAGCGAGTCGGTCACGGTGAGGCGGATCCACATTTCGTGCACCGGTACGCCGGGCGGAATGTCGCCGCGTTCATTATTGTTGAACGCATAAGTCTTGGTATCGACCAGGCGGCCCTCGATATCCCATAAACCGTCCGCGCGCCGGTATCCGGTACAGGTGATGTCTCGCGTAT
>JBFKGW010000508.1:0-2532 GCA_041633145.1 Alphaproteobacteria bacterium | reverse complement strand
GGTCGAACCATCGATTTGTCGGTCATCGCAACGCGTTCCCGCCGTTCGCGCATCCAGCTATGCCAGCTGGCTCGTCGGCCTCCGCAAAATGCGCTGTCCGATCGCTGGACGGCGATATGTGCGGGTCCAATGGCCGAATAAGCCAACTGATTACAACTTAATACAGAATAGGACCTATTGGCATATTAGGGCTACGGCGATTAATCGTTTACGAACGCCGCTGCTTCAAAGTGGCGATATTTCACCGCTCTTTCGGTCCTCCGTTCAACTAATCGCTAATTGCCGAGCGCTGCCGGGCCGGTTGCGCTAAGATTTTTTTACTTTTGGCGCCTATTTCAATGACCAGCCTGTGATACGCCGCATTCGGCGCGATGGGCGGCCGATCGAACGTGAACCTCGATTATCTGTCGGAGACAGCATGACGCCCACGGTCACCCACAGCGAGCAGGGAGCCTTTCATTGGCAGACTGGCAAGCCCGCGGTATCGACCGAAACGTCACTGAGCGGGCCTGCAACATGACCTCTTCGAGAGACTCCATGGGTGGGTGGGCGGCGCGCCAGCGCTTGAGCGGCATTCTCTCGTCGTCCGTCTTGCCAATTTTATGTTTCGTGATTCTGTCGGTCGCGACCCAGACCGGCAACCTGATGCATGAGCAGATCGACTGGGACGAGAGCACGTTCATCATCATGGCCTCCGACGTCTTAGACGGCCATCTGCCCTATCTCAATCTCTACGACAACAAGACCCCCGGTATTTTCTTTTTATTGGCGCCGGTAATGTGGCTGTTCGGCGAGACCCTGGTGGTCGTGCGGCTGTTCGGCGATATCGCCGTATTGATCGCTGCCGGCGCGACCTATTTCATCTGCCGGCGTATCGCCCCTCCGATCGAATCCGCTCTGGCCGTCGCAGCGATGATCGCGGTGTCCGCGATCGTGCCGCTCCAGCCAACCTTGACCGAACACGTCGTCGTGGCGCTTGTCATGGTCTCGGCTTGGCTTGTGGTTGGGCGACGCGACGCGCTGTGGTCGGCGTTTTGCGTCGGCCTGTTGTTGTCTGTGGCCACGATAACCCGGTTGAATGTCGCCTTCGTTGTTGTCGCCTTGGGCGCCTACTACGCGTGGGGCTTTGTTCGGCCGCGCCCGCGGCTCCACCGATTCGCGCTATTTGCTTATGGTGCCGGCGGGCTTGTGCCGCTGCTGGCGCTATTGGTGGCCTACGGCTCGGCCGGTGCGCTCGACGTGCTGTTTCTCGCCACCGTGAGCGTTCCCTTTTCTTATTCGCAGAACCAGATGTCGGTTCTGGAAGTTGTGGCGGAACATGCGCGATTGTGGGTCGGTACCGCGGTTCGCTATCCGGGAATGTTTGTGCCCTTTAGCGTACTGATCATTTTGGGCGGCTATAAGTTTTGTAGATCTTTCTTTTCAAGCCCGCTGTCGCGCGCCGTCACCCTGGACGAAACCGAACCGCGGGAAGTGCGCTTGATCGTCTCCTTGCTGTTCGCCGCGATGCTCCTCTCGGTGCTGATGGGGGGCGCTGCCTTCCGCCATTATTGGCTGCAACTCCTGCCGTTTGCGGCGATATTTATCGCGACGCCGCTCGCTGGCCGGGACGGACGGTGGGAGAGCTGGATCACCGGCGCGCTGGCGGCGGTTTTGATCGCCTCCAGCCTGGTCACATTCGGCCCGTCCAGCCTCGCTTTGCTACAGGGCCGCCAACGCCTCGACGATTCGCACGTCATCCGCCAAGTGGCGGAACAGATCGCGGCCCACAAGAAACCCGGCGACCGCGTTTTTGCGACCAACTTCCAATTGGTCTACTGGTACCTCGACCAGGATCCACCGTCGCCCGTCGTGACTCATCCCGCCAATATTACGCAGACAGCCGTTATAACGCCGCTCGTCGCAGCAGGATATGTCCCGGAAGATGAGTTAGACCGCCTGATCGAAAGCCGGCCGGCCTTCATGATTTTTCGCCGCGACCGGACGCCGCCGCCTGAATATGATCCCGAACTTCGGAGCAAATTGTCCGATTTGCTTGCGCGCGAGTACCAGGTTTGGCTGAAGGTCAACAGCATCCATGTGTATCGTCGAATTCGTTAAGCTTGTGTCAATAGAGCCCATTGCCGAGCACCGATCTTGCTCACCGTCTTAGTTCCAGGCTACGGTACAGGCGATATCGATCCGGTTTCGTCATTCTGTTAACCATTAGTTGATAATCTGGCGTCGAAATGGCCCCTGTAACAACGGATCGCGATTAGGTTGCAACTTCAATGCGTAGAATTCCTCGATCTACGACGAGAAAATGCGGCGCCTTGATACTAGGCGGAGCGATGTTCGGGTTAGTAATCGACTTTACCCAACCTGCCTACGCCTATCTCGACCCCGGTACTGGAAGCATCTTGCTGCAGCTTTTACTCGGCGGTGTCGCCGGAGGCGTCGTTGTGTGCAAATTGTACTGGCATAAGATCAAAGGATTGTTTGTCCGGACTGCCGGCAGCGACAGCGCTGAGATAGATCATAAGGCGCCCGGTG
>JBFKGW010000507.1:0-2540 GCA_041633145.1 Alphaproteobacteria bacterium | reverse complement strand
GGTGGCGGCGAAGGCCGTCGTGCGAGACACTGGTGATCCTCTGGTGGAGGTCGGCGCTTAATTGAGCCGTCAGGAAACAAGAGGTCGACCGCGACGGTGATCCCGCACGCCGCTGGCGTTTACTTAGCTAACGCCGGCGTGGGGCTTTACGCCTCGGGAACGGTTTGACGACAAAACCACCCGATCACCGAACGTTCGAACTTGAAGCGCCGCTCCGATTCGCTTGGAGCGGCGCTTTTCATTCGATTTCGGATCGGCTTATCGCCGGCGTATCATCATCGCCGATTTCAAGGTCAGCACAAGATCGCCGTACTGATTGCGCATTTCGCCCGCCGTCATGACGATTCCGCGGTCCGGCTTGCTCTTGGACGCACGCACCGCCTCGATGCGTAATTTGCCCGACAGGGTGTCGCCGGGACGAACCGGCCCGAGCCAGCGCAACTCATCGACCCCGGGCGATCCCATGCTGGCGACCCGATGGAGAACGCCGTCGCACAGCAGGCGCATGTACACACCGCAGGTGTGCCACCCGCTGGCGATCAGCCCGCCGTAAATCGACTGCGCCGCTGCCGCTTCGTCGATATGAAACGGTTGCGGATCGAATTCGCTGGCAAATTCGAGGATCGCCGATTGATCGAGCGTTCGGCTGCCCAGGTCGTACTCCTGGCCGGCGGCGAAATCTTCGAAGTAGATATCAGGCATGGTTGGCATTCTTGAGTGGTGGCGCGCGCGTGATAGCGGCGCCACGCCATAGCGGTCAACAACCATAGCGAAACTTGTAAAGGGGATCGCTTAGGAGCGGCGCCCAGCTTAGCGCTGCGGCAGGCCGGCTAGTTCGTCGCCTTGCGGCGTCACCAGGATGCAGACCTGACCGTTGCGCACGAGCTGCTGGCACGAAGCGCGTGCCGATGCTTCGTCCATGCCCATCAGCCGTGCCCGGAACAGGGTATCGTTGGTTTGATCGACCGGCTGAATTTTCAACGACGCCGTGACCGGCAGGTCGTACAAACGGCGCGCGACGTTACCGGCAGCGATATGAGCATCGGTATATCCCGCAAAGGCGCCGATCTGGATGCCCCAATCGGCCGGTGTTCTGCGGATCACGGTCGGCGGTATCGGTTGGTCGATTTGTGCGACGGTGACCGTCTTGCTGCCGGGAACCGGCGGTTTTGGAATCGGCCGGGCGGCGATCGTCGAAGCGGCGCGGGCTTGCGCCCACGATCGGTTCAGCAGGCTCTGCATGTGCCGGTCGCGGCGGTTTGCCGTCTTGCCGCCGAACACAACGCCGATCAACCGGACGCCGTCGCGCTCGGCCGATGCCACCAAATTGAACCCGGAGGCGCGGATATAGCCGGTCTTGATGCCATCCGTGCCATCGTAATTCTTCAGTAGGGAATTGTGATTGCGATATTTCTTACCGTTGTAGCGGAACGACGCTTCCGAGAAGTAGCTGTAGTAGCGAGGAAATCGCTCGATCAGCGCTTGGGCGAGAATCGACATGTCACGCGCCGTGCTCAATTGGCGGCGATTTGGTAGCCCCGACGCATTGCGGAATGAGGTTCGCTTCATTCCGAGCGCGCGCGCCTGCTTTGTCATCATCTGCGCGAACTTGACCTCGGTGCCGCCGATTGCCTCCGCGACCACGGTCGCCACGTCATTGGCCGATTTAACCGACAGCGCGCGGATTGCATCTTCGACGGTGATCGTCTCACCTTCCTTCAAGCCCAGTTTGGAGGCGGGTTGCCCGGCCGCGCGCTTCGATACCCGCAACCGTTGATCGAGCCTTAATTTACCTTTTTCCAGCGCCTCGAAGGTCATGAACAAGGTCATCATCTTGGTCAGCGAGGCGGGGAAATTACGCGTGTCGGCATTGCGCGAATGGAGTACGCGTCCGGTATCGGCGTCGATGACGATCGCCGCGTAGCCAGCCAGTGCCGAGTTGGTTGATCCGATTAGGGCGAGGAGTATGACCGGGACGGCCGCGAGCCGCGGCAATATGCTGCCGCGTTGACCGTTGACGCGTCTGCGCTTCAGTTGTCCAATTGCCAGGCTCAAAAAGTGCATAACGACCTGTCTACCCACAAAAACACTAAACGATTCAACATGATTCTAGAGGTTGTCGCGCTTTTATGTAAATAGCATTCCAGCCTTAGAATACAGTTAACCGGGAAAACGGCGGATTTACACGATGAAATGGCGTGATTTTTTATCTTTTTTTACCGTGTTTAGCATCGCAGCCTGCACGACCTACACCGGTGAGCCGACCAATCCGATCCAACGTTCGCTTACTTGGTTCAGCTATCTGGCGGGAGAAGATATCAGGGCCGATTGTCGGCAAGGCGGGCCCGATCATTTCCGCTTCGTCTACAACGCCATCTATCCGGTGCAAATCCGCGGCTACGAACTCAAGCCACGTCCTGGCGGGGCGGAATTAACCGTACGCGCGCGCGGACGCAGCGGCACGCTCAACCGCTTTTCCTTCGATAATCCCTTCGGTCCGTGGGAGCTGTTGCAAGGCCGCGCCGAGATCGACAACCAGC
>JBFKGW010000506.1:0-2544 GCA_041633145.1 Alphaproteobacteria bacterium | reverse complement strand
TGCCGGGCGCGCGCTACATCGTGCTGCCGGGCCTCGACCATACCGACACGGTCGCCCGCAAACCGCTTCTCGGCAACCCGGTCGACCGGGTGCTGTTGTGGAAGGCCCTGCTCTATCTGGCGCTCAGCGACCGCCCCACTTAGTACGCCGGTAATGCCCTCATAATTCGAGACGGCGCTGCGCGCCTCCTCAGTATGAGGGCTTGTATAATCTGTTCGATCCTCATCCTGAGGAGGGCCGAAGGCCCGTCTCGAAGGATGCGGATCGAGCGCTCCGAAAACGATTATCTACGACCGCTCGACTTAGGACGCCGTTTCGGCAGGGTCAGCACGTAAGCGACACTTTTCTCGATCCAGCCGGCCAGCGCGGCACTGTCGCCGGCGATCGCGTCGGGCAGGACGACGTAATCCTGCTTGATCGGCGCCTTGGGAAAATAGCGCAGCGGAGTCGCGCCGCTGTCGAGCAAAACGGCGCGGTCGTCTTCCGGCAGCTTCAACGCCAGCCCGACCGGGGTGTGGCTGGCGAAGATGCGACCGTCGGCATAGGCGGCGGCGCCGCCGAAAAAATGTCGAACTTCGATCGTGGCATTGCGGCGCGATGCCGGCGCGGCCTGCGCGAGCAAAGCCGTCAATTCATTTAAATAGGCGTCGACCACGGGCCTGTCGCCGGCGCTAGCCCGCAGCCGTGCCGCCGGGCGCCGGCATGTTGGCCGCGTCGGCCGCCGCTTCCTCGAGCAGCCAGTCGCGAAAACGGGTGATGTTGGGCGCGTCGGCGTCGGCTTTCGGACAGACGATCCAATAAGCAAACGGCGCGGGCTGGGTCTCGCGCAGCGGCTGTACCAGGCGGCCGGCGGCAAGGTCGCCCGCCGCGAGCGCGGTGCGGGACAGCGCGACCCCCTGAGCGGCGACCGCAGCGTCGATGGCGAGGTGGGTCTGGTTGAAGCCGGGCCCGCGGTCGAGATCGATGGCACTGGTGTCGGCGCCGACATAGTCCAGCCACGACGCCCAGCCGGCGCGGCTGCGATCGTGGATCAACACATGGTTGGCGAGATCGGCGATGTTGCGCAACGGCGGGCCATTGGCCAACAGTGTCGGGCTGCACACCGGGAATATTTCCTCGGTCCATAGGCGGGTGACGTGCAGATCGGGCCAGTCGCCGTTGCCGTGGCGGATCGCCATGTCGATGCCGTCGTCGACGAAACTCACGTGCTGTATATTGGCGCTGATGCGCAGATCGATGTCGGGATGAGCGGCGGAAAAAGCGCCGAGGCGCGGCACCAGCCATTTCGCCGCGAACGGTGGCGATAGGCTGACCGTAAGCGCGTGGCTGGGTTGGTCGGCTTGCAGCGCGCGGCCGCCGGCGCGCAGGCGCTCCAGTGCGTCTTGCACGAAGGGCAGGTAGCGTTGGCCGGCGGCCGACAGTTCGAGGCCGCGCCCCTGGCGCTCGAACAGCGTCACGCCTAAGCGGGTCTCTAATTCACGAATTTGATGGCTGACCGCGCCCTGGGTCAGGTTCAATTCGTCCGCCGTCTGGGTGAAGTTCAGGCGCCGGGCGGCGACTTCGAAGGCCCTTAAAGCAGTCGTGGAGGGGAAATGAGCCATGTGCGTATCGATTAAATTTTCCAATTAAAATAGCCTAATGATTAAGCCGTTCAATTGAAATTTTCTGATTTTAGTCATTAGGAAAATTAATCGAATGGCGACGGATGGCGGTAACGCAATACCCGATCTTGTTGCCGCCCAGGCAAATGAGCTGCTCTGCGTTGGCGCCAACGACTATTGCGGTCGTGCGCCTTGCATCGATTTTCCAACCCCTGATGGCGGCGCGGTCGAGCCGCCACTGCATCGCTCGCATTGTCCCGGCCTGTTGACAGTTTGCCGCGTGGCACACGCGCGCAGACCGCAGTACAATAGCAGCCAACAAGCCCGGCTGCCGCAGCGGCGCCGGCGTCAATTTAGGGAGCAGAGAGATGCAACTGAGCGATTCCAAACTGTTTCGCCAGCAATGTTACGTCAACGGCGAATGGATTGACGCCGACAGCGGCGGGACCATCGAGGTCACCAATCCGGTCGACAATTCGGTGATCGGCACGGTGCCGAAACTGGGCGCCGAGGAAACCCGCCGCGCCATCGAGGGCGCGAGCGAAGCGATGAAGGAATGGCGCCAGCGCACCGGCAAGGAACGCGCGGCGATCCTGCGCAAGTGGAACGACCTGATGCTGGAGAACCAGGAAGACCTGGCGATCCTGATGACCACCGAGCAGGGCAAGCCGCTCGCCGAATCGCGCGGCGAAATCCTCTATGCGGCGTCGTTCATCGAGTGGTTTGCCGAGGAAGGCAAACGGGTCTACGGCGACACCATTCCCGGCCACCAGCGCACCGCGCGCATCGTCGTGCTCAAGGAGCCGGTCGGCGTCTGCGCGGCAATTACGCCGTGGAACTTCCCTGCCGCGATGATCACCCGCAAGGCCGGCCCGGCGCTTGCCGCCGGCTGCGCGATGGTGGTCAAGCCGGCAACCTCGACCCCCTATTCGGCGTTGGCGAT
>JBFKGW010000505.1:0-2550 GCA_041633145.1 Alphaproteobacteria bacterium | reverse complement strand
GCGATGCCTTGACCGACACCGATGCGCCCTACGGCGTCAACCTGATCGTCCACAAGACCAACCCGCGCGTCGAGCCGGACCTGGAGATCTGCGCCAAGCACAAGGTGCCGCTGATCATCACTTCGCTGGGCGCAGTCGCCGATTTGGTTGACACGGTGCACGATTACGGCGGCGTGGTGTTCCACGACATCACCACGGTGCGCCACGCGCGAAAAGCCGCCGAAGCCGGCTGCGACGGATTAATTTTAGTCTGCGCCGGCGCCGGCGGCCACGCCGGCACCTTGAGCCCGTTCGCGCTGCTGCCGGAAATCCGCACCTTCTTCGACGGCACCATCCTGCTCGCCGGCGCATTGTCGGACGGCCGCGCCATCGCGGCGGCGCAGATGCTCGGCGCCGATCTGGCCTATCTCGGCACCCGCTTCATCGCCACGGCGGAGAGCCAGGCGGTCGAGCGCTTCAAGCAGATGATCGTCGACAGCGCCGCCAAGGACATTATCTACACCCCGGCGATCTCGGGCATTCCCGGCAGCTTTCTCAGGCCAAGCATCGAGGCGGCCGGCTTCGACGCTGACTACCTGCCGGACAAAGGCACCCACCAGGCCGAGTTCGGCGACAACATGCAAGAGGAGCGCAAAGCCTGGCGCGACGTCTGGTCGGCCGGCCAGGGGGTCGGCCAGATCGACGACGTGCCATCGGTCGCTGAACTGGTGGCGCGGCTGAAGCGCGAATACGACGCCGCGATCGCCGAGTTCAACGCGGTCACCAGCGCCGCCGCGGCGCAGTAACGCGCCCTACGTCTTGGGCTCGTTGGGGTGGCCCCGGTCGGGCGTGACAAACGGCGGTTTCATTTCGAAGATCTCGTGCACGCGGCAATAGCGCGGGCCGCCGAGGCGGCCGACCGGCGCCAGCTTGTTGGGATCGATATATTTGTCGTCGAGCATCACGTCGTCGCGCACGTGCCAGCGCAACACCCGGCCGATCACCAGATGGGTCTTCCACTCGTCGCCCAGTTCGAGCATCTGCGCGAAGTGGCACTCCATGGCGATCGGCGCGCCGGCGATACGCGGCGCGTCAACCAGATCCGCCGGTATGGTTTCCAGGCCGATGGCGGCGAACTCGTCCTCGTCGGGTGCGAAATCGGCTGAGCTGGCGTTCATCTGCTCCTCCCAGCCGTCGACCACGGTGTGAATGACATAACCCTTGGTCGCCTCGATGTTGCGCGCGGTGTCCTTCATGCGGCGCTGTCGCTCGCCGACCGAAATCGAGACCATCGGGGGGTAGTGGGACACCAGCGAGAAAAAGCTGAACGGCGCCAGGTTGGGCACCCCGTCGGCGCCCATCGAGCTGACCCAGGCAATGGGCCGCGGCACAATCGAGCCGATGGCCAGACGGTAGGCCTGCTGGTGGCCGATCTCGGCGGTATCGAACGTGCGGTAACTCATTTGCGCTCCCAGCCGTAGATCTCGACCGACGTCTTGCCGGTGCGCAACACCTCCATCATCTCGGCCTCGCGGGCTTCGCGCGCCTTGGAACCTTCGATCGCGTCGGCGACTTGTTCGCGCGGGATGACGACGACGCCGTCGCCGTCGCCGATCACCAAATCGCCCGGGTTCACCAAAACGTCGCCCATCGGCAGCGGCTGCGCCAGCGCACCTTTGAAGTTGCGATCCTTCTCGGTGCCGCGCATGCAGGTACCGCGGGCGAACACCGGGAAGCCCAGGCCGATCATCTCCTGGCCGTCGCGCACGCAACCATTGATCACCAGCCCGGCGATGCCGCGCGCCTGCGCCGAGACGGTCATCACCTCACCCCAGTAGCCGGCGTCGTACAGCCCGCCCATATCGGCGACCAGGACGTCGCCCGGTCTGGCCTCGGCCAGCGCATAGTGCAGCCAAAGATTGTCGCCCGGCGCGCCCCTGACCGTGAACGCCGGCCCGCACACCCGGATCGCCGGGTCGAGCGGCTTGATCGCCGCCGGCAACGCGCCGATCTTGCCCGCCGCTTCGTGGATCGTCGACGCCGAAATCGACGCCGCCGCGGCCAGCTCGTCGGCCGTCGGGCGCGCAAAATCGGCCACAGGATCGCTTCCGCTCATCTCTCACTTCCCCTATTCGCGGTTTGACGGCGGTGCCGGAGCGACGCCGCTGTTGTTATCTAGGACTCTAACCACACTTCGTGCACATGAAACCAGCCCACACCGTTCGGTGCGTCCGTCTTGGGCACGAACAGCGCCGTCGTGAGCCGTTTGTTGTCGCGCTCGCCGCCGCTCTGGTGTTCTTCATAGGTCACCAGCACCGACCCCGCGCCGGCGCGGCGCACCGTGGCGTTGCGCACCTCGATGGCCATCGACGGCGCGCTGCCGTGGGCGTTGGCGAGGGCGGTCTCGATGCTCGCCGCGTCACCGACCCCACCGCTCGGATTGACGTATTGCATGTCCGGCGCGAACCGGCGGAATTGTTCCTGTAGCGTAGCGTCATCTGCCGCCACGCGGCCGGCGAACCAATCGGCCAGAAAGGCGTGGAAGTCGTGGACCTCGCGCAGCGCCGCGGC
>JBFKGW010000504.1:0-2559 GCA_041633145.1 Alphaproteobacteria bacterium | reverse complement strand
GACCTGACGCCCCGGCCCGACTGGGTGATGGAAACCAATGCGCGGGGCCTGCTCGGTCATCTGGCGCCCGATGAATTGACCGAAGTGTGCCGCTCCTGCATCGAGCGCGAAACGCGCGTTGTCGGATACCCGTACGATGGCGAGGTCGCCATCATTGAAATCGCCTTCGACCGCGGCGCCCTCGAGGCCGGCGATCGTGTCGAGCCGACCGCAGAAGTCGAGCTCGAATTGCTGAAAGGGCACAAACAGGCGTTGTATGCGCTCGCCCTCACCCTGCACGAGATTGCGCCATTGCAGGTTGAGGTGCGCAGCAAGGCGGAACGAGGCTACGAGCTATTCACCGGTGAATCGCCCCAGTGGCACAAGGCAAAGAAGCTGCGATTTGCCCCGCACGCCACGGTCGAAGACGGCATCGCGGCGGTGTTCGAAAGCTGCTTCCGCCACTGGATAGCGAATGAGCCCGCCACGCTCGACGGCAGCGACCCCGAAGGGCTGCACCAGATGCGGGTCGGACTGCGCCGCATGCGCTCGGCGCTCACTCTGTTCGACGGCGTGTTACCGATGATGCAAGCCGGCTGGCTGAAGAAGGAATGCGCCTGGATCACACGCACCCTGGGCTCGGCGCGAAATTGGGATGTCTTTCTCGATGATGTGTTGGCGCCGCTGGAGTTAGATCGGCCCGGCGATAAATCGCTGGCGGCGTTGCGCGCCCAATGCGAACGGGCGCGCGCGCGCAACTACGAGACGGCGCGCGAAGCCATCCGGTCGCCGCGCTATACCACATTGGTTCTGAACGTCAGCCGCTGGCTCGACGAAGCCGACTGGCATACCACCGAAAATGCGACCCGGCGCGAGATCCTCAGTGCCCCGCTCAAGGCCTACGCCGACACTATTCTCGATCAGCGCTATCGCAAGCTCGTCAAGCGCGGACGCGGCCTGGCCTCGGCAACCCCGGAGCAGCGGCACAAGCTGCGCATAGCAATGAAAAAGATGCGCTACGCGTCGGAATTCTTCGCCTCGCTCTACGGCGCTAAGAAATCCGGCGCAATGATCCGCAAGATGTCTGGGCTGCAAGATACGCTGGGCGATCTCAACGACCTGGCGGTCACTGAACGGCAGCTCGAAACGGTGATCTATCAGGCGGTCGCCGATCCGGCCCATGATGATATCGTCAAGGCCGTCGGCCTGGTTATCGGTTGGTCGACCGCCCGCGTCAAGCGTGGCGAAGCACAGCTGCTGGACGAGTGGCAACGCTTCAAAAAATTGAAGCCGTTTTGGAAACGCGCCCGTAAGGGCTAGCCGCTGTAACCCTCAGTCGCGGCGGCCGGATCGGTCGTAGCCGGCCAGCGCCGCATCGACCAATCGGGCGCTCTTGTCGAAGTCGTAGGCTTGGAACATGCGCGTTTTCACCACGAACGGCGGCCCGGCGTAGAATTTTTCATACTGGTCATGGCGGCCGGCGAACTCCGACCCGATGAGGTCCCAGGCGAGCTTCATCAGCTTGACCCGCTCCTCGCCACTATAGCCGGGCGAGTGGGTGTAGCGATCGATGTCGGCGCGCATCTCGGGGTTATTGAAATCGCGCACGCTCGACGGCAATTGAATAACGCCGCCGCCGCACAGCTCGCGCATCAGGTTAAGCATCTTGGGATAGACTTCCGCCTGCAGCACGATGGCGGCGTAAAGCGCTTGGCGGCCCGGCTCGACGAACCCATTGGCATTCGTCGTGCAGGTCGCGATCTGGGCGTCAACGAGGCCTTCGAGCATCGCCGCATAGCTCGCCATTTCGCCGAGTAATGTCTGCACCGCCGGGACCGCCGCGACGCCGTTCATGTCGGCGATCCGCTTGGCCAGGCCCATGAGGAACTGCAACTTGGAGCACAGGCGGATTTGCGCCTGGTGGTTGCCCATCGCATGCGCGCCGGTATGCCACCATTGATCGCGGCAAACCTCGATATCCTTGTAGACGAACACCTGTTCCCACGGCACCAGCACGTCGTCGAACACGACCAACGAGTCGGTCTCGTCGAAGCGCGACGCGAGTGGGTAATCGAAGGTGCTGCTCGCCGCCGCTGCGTAAGACCGCCGCGAATAGATTTTCACCCCCGGCGCATTGCAGGCGACGGCAATGTTGATGGCGTGAGCCTCGTCGCCCGGTCGTACCGGCGTGATTTGACTCAGGCAGACATAGTCGGACAGCGCGGTGCCGGTGCCGAGCATTTGCGCGCCGCGAATGATCACGCCGTCGTCGCGCTCGTCGACCACGCCGGCGTAGAGGTCGGGTGGGTCCTGCTGGTGCATCGGCTTCGACCGGTCGATCTGTGGCGGCACGATGGTGTAGGTGACGAAAACGTCGTGGTCGCGCAGAAAGTCGAAGAACCGCAACAGGTGGTCAGCGCGCTCGGCCGCGCCGTTGCGCGCAAACACTTCGGGCGCCGACACCCAGCCGACAAAAAACCCGGCGACGTGATCGGGGCTCCTCCCCATCAGGCCCAGGGTCGCCTCCGACCAGCGCGCAATCGCCGCCCGCCGGGCGTGCAAATCGGCCTGCGAGCGCGG
>JBFKGW010000503.1:0-2563 GCA_041633145.1 Alphaproteobacteria bacterium | reverse complement strand
GCAAAAGCTATATGTACCCTTCGGCTCGTCGGTGGCCGACGCCGTTAAACTGCGTGCCGACGGCTGGACCACGGTTGCCGGTCTGTCGCCCGAAGCAGATGTGCGGGCTGAAGCGCTGCGCTTGCAGTGCAGCCACTGCTGGCACAATGGCGAAATTCTCACATTGCGCAAGGGCGGCGGCGATGCGCCGGCGGAGAGCTAGATGGCGAACGTTGCGGTCGTAGGCTCCCAATGGGGCGATGAAGGCAAAGGTAAGATTGTCGACTGGCTGTCCGAGCGCGCCGACGTGGTGGTGCGCTTTCAAGGCGGGCATAACGCCGGCCACACCTTGGTCATCGGTGACCGAACCTACAAACTCAGCCTGTTGCCGTCAGGTGTCGTGCGGCCGGGCAAAGTCGGCGTCATCGGCAACGGTGTCGTGGTCGATCCCTGGGCGCTGCTGCATGAAATAGAAACCCTGTCGTCACAGGGCGTGTCGATCACGCCGGAGAACTTGAAAGTGGCCGACAACGCGTCGTTGATCCTGCCGCTGCACCAACATCTCGACAATGCGCTGGAAGAAGCGCGCGGCTCCAACCGCATTGGCACTACCGGCCGCGGCATCGGACCGGCCTATGAAGACAAGGTGGGGCGCCGCGCGATCCGCTTGTGCGATCTTGGCGACCGCGAGTCTTTGGCCGCCCGGGTCGATCAGCTGTTGTTCCACCACAACGCGTTGCTGCGCGGCCTCGGCGCGGCGGAAGTCGACCCGGCTGATTTGCTGGCCAAGTTGCATGATGTCGCCGATCGGCTGCTCCCATACGCTGCGCCGGTGTGGCAATGGTTGGATGAAACGCGGCGGGCCGGCAAACGTATATTGTTCGAAGGCGCGCAGGGCGCGATGCTCGACGTCGACCATGGTACCTATCCGTTCGTTACTTCATCGAACACCGTAGCCGGCCAGGCGGCTGCCGGCGCCGGCGTCGGCCCGGGCACGATCGGCTACGTCCTAGGCATTACGAAAGCCTACACGACGCGGGTCGGCAGCGGTCCGTTTCCCAGCGAGCAGGATAACGAGGTGGGCGAGCTCCTCGGCCAGCGCGGCAAGGAGTTCGGTACAGTTACCGGGCGCAAGCGGCGCTGCGGTTGGTTCGACGCGGTAATGGTGCGCCAGGCCGTCGCGGTTGGCGGAATCGACGGGATTGCGTTGACCAAACTCGACGTGCTCGATGGATTCGACGAGCTGAAAGTGTGTACCGGCTATCGCTTGAACGGCCGCGATATTGGCTTCCTACCGCCGGGAATCGCGGCGCAAAGTAAAGTCGAGGCGGTTTATGAAACCCTCGAAGGTTGGAGTGAAAGTACCGCCGGCGCGCGTAGTTGGATCGACCTGCCGGCGACGGCGATCAAGTACATCCGGCGCGTCGAAGAGCTTATCGGCGCTCCGGTAGCCCTGTTATCGACTAGTCCTGAACGCCTGGATACCATATTGGTGCGCGATCCGTTCGCCGACTAAGAAATTCCACGTATTTTCCGCCGATATGGCGCCAAATTAGCCAGTGGCGTTAACCAAACATTACCTCCCGGCTAGCTAAGGTCGGCTCAATGGGCGGCCTGTCGGTCCGCCACAACCAATTGAGCGGCGTGCGGATGGCCGACTTGGCACTCGAAAGCGATGAAGAGGGTGTACTGACCGAGCCGTCAATGGCTCAGGCGGATCCCGTCGATCACCACGGTGTCCCCGCGCTGGATGGGCGCTGCATCCTGCAGCCCGATAAACCATTGCCAGACCTTTCAACGCGGTCTGCCGAGGCGTTTGTCGCGGTGGATAGCTCGGATACAACACAAGAGCTGTACGCGCTCATCACCGATCCGAAAATACCATTTCGCTTGAATGTCATTAATAACGCCCGCGAATTGGGCGATGTTGCGGCGGTAAAACCAAATCTGACGGGTAGCATCGACTGGCCCCTAACGGACCGCCGCGAAACGTTCATACTGTTGCGCCAGCCGCCGGGTGAAGCGTTGATGGCGTCGATCAACGCAGAAATTCATCCGTTGAAGATGCCGGATATTGCCAATAATTTAATGAAGCCGATTGCAGCGGTATTAACCGCACTAAGCGATCATCGAATCGGCCACCGTAATATCAGGCCGACCAATTTATTTCGCGCCGGCAAAGATGGACCAATCACCGTTGGCGAATTTTTTAGCGCGCCGCCGGGCTTCAACCAGCCGTCCATATTCGAGCCGCTCGAACGGGCGGTGTGCTTGCCGGCCGGCCGCGGCTCCGGCGACGTCGCCGACGACCTTTTCGCATTGGGTGTGACGACCCTGTTTCTCGCTCTCGGCAAGAATCCTGTCGCCGATCTCGACGAGAAAACTATACTGGCCAAACGCGCAGAGTTAGGCAGTTATGCTGCCTTAACGATGGACCACAAACCGCCGGCCGATTTGGTGTCCGTTATTCGTTCGCTGATGCACGATGCCCGGCGCGATCGCTGGACGCTCGAAGATTTGGCGCGCTGGGCCGACCTTGGCGTTGCCATCCAAGCGAAGCCGTATACCGTCGCGAAAGCAGATC
>JBFKGW010000502.1:0-2568 GCA_041633145.1 Alphaproteobacteria bacterium | reverse complement strand
CCATGATCATCGCGTTGACGATCAGTTTCCTCCATTTCGCCGACAGGATGTCGTCGATGACCTCTACCCGTCCGGAGTGGCCGAGTATTTCGGCAATCGCTTCGATATGATCCTCTTGCGCCGGATCGAAGGCGCCGACGCCGTACCAGGTGTGATCCTTCGTTGTACTGCGGCGGATCTCAGCGGGTTCGAACATTTGCGACGCCAACTCAACGACGCAGCCGACGGTGCGTTCGGGTCCGACGATCTCGGCGATCGTCTCCGCGGTCATGCAATTTTGCACGCCGACGACCACGCCGTCATCGGCGAGATGGGGCTTGATGAGCTCGGTCAGCCAGCGCGTGTCGTAGCCGTTCGAGGTGAGCAGCACGACATCGAACTTTTCGGTGAACGTACACACGTCACTCAAGTGATAGGCGTTCACCTTGATGTTGCGCTCTTCGTCGCCGGTCTTGATCGTCAGACCGTTGGCCCGCATCGCCTCGACGTGCTCGCCCCACATGTCGATCATCGAAACATCCAGACCCGCTTCGATCAGATCGGCCGCGATAACGCTGCCGTTTGCCCCCGTCGCCAGCATTGCAATTTTCTTATTCATTCAGTCTTGCCTCAGCGTTCTGCAAATCAAAGTCATAGCATCTTCTTCGTCAGCGCCAACGCACGCCGACGAGGTGCACATTGCCGGCGGCGCCGCGTTCGGCAGCGTAGAGAGCACGCGCCGCGCCGGCTAATAACTTTTACCGATAGCAGATAGAGGGCTTGGCTTTAGGTTGCCGGATCCAGGACGACAATCAATCCGACAGCTCATTTTGGCCGGGCCGGTCAAAGCCTCTGCCGACTGACCCGGCCGAGCCCGCGATCGATTACGCAAAGATCATCAAGACTGCGTCAGCCGTTCCTTAAATGCCAGGCGCTGCGCCTCCAATTCGGCGGGCAACCGATCGCCGAAATCGTCGAACAGTTCGACCTGGGCGTCGGTTTCCTGCACCGCCGCTGCGTTATCGACGGTCATGATCGTGTCGAAGGCGGCGGCGGGAAAATCCAGACCATCCCATGTGAGGTCTTCGTATTTGGGCATCAAACCGATCGGTTTATCTACCGCATTGCCGTGCCCGTTGACGCGGTCGACGATCCATTCGAGCACGCGCATGTTTTCGCCGAAACCGGGCCAGATGAAGTTGCCGGCGTCGTCTTTGCGAAACCAGTTGACACGGAAAATCTTCGGCGGATTAGGTAGTTTCGCGCCAAGGTTCAGCCAATGCCGCCAATAGTCGGCCATGTTGTAGCCGCAGAACGGCAGCATCGCCATGGGATCGCGGCGGATCGCCGCTTGGTTGACCGCCGCAGCGGTGGCTTCCGAGCCCATCGTCGCCGCCATGTAGACGCCGTGCTGCCAATCGCGGGCTTCGTAGACCAGCGGGAAGGTGTTGCTCAGCCGGCCGCCGAAGATGAAGGCGCTGATCGGCACGCCGTTGGGATCGTCCCACGCCGGATCGACGCTCGGGCACTGGCTGGTCGCGCAGGTAAAGCGCGCGTTGGGATGGGCCGCCGGGGTACCGCTGTCGGGCGTCCAGTCGTTGCCCTTCCAGTCGATCAGATGCGCTGGCGGATCGCCGTCCTTGCCTTCCCACCACACATCGCCGTCGTCGGTCAGCGCGACGTTGGTGAAGATGGTGTCGCGCTCCATCATTTTCATGGCATTGGGATTGGTCTTCATCGACGTGCCCGGCACCACGCCGAAGTAACCGGCTTCGGGGTTGATTGCATAAAGCCGGCCGTCATCGCCCGGTTTGATCCAGGCGATATCGTCGCCGACCGTGCTCACGTTCCAGCCGTCGTAGCAGCCGGGCGGAATGAGCATGGCCAAATTGGTCTTGCCGCAGGCGCTGGGGAACGCCGCGGCGACGTAGGTCTTCTCGCCCTGCGGCGATTCCAGACCGAGGATCAGCATGTGCTCGGCCAGCCAGCCCTCGTCGCGCGCCATCACCGAGGCGATGCGCAGCGAAAAGCACTTTTTGCCCAACAAAGCATTACCACCATAGCCGCTGCCGTAAGACCAGATCGAGCGTTCCTCGGGGAATTGCACGATGTACTTGGTTTCGTTGCACGGCCACGGGACATCGGCCTGGCCGGGTTCGAGCGGCGCGCCGACCGTGTGCATGCAGGGTACGAAATCACCGTCGTCGCCCAACACATCGAGTGCCGCCTGTCCCATCCGGGTCATGATACGCATGCTCATCGCCACATAGGGAGAATCCGTGAGTTGCACGCCGATATGGCCGATGTGTGAACCCAGCGGGCCCATGCTGAACGGCACCACATACATACGCCGTCCGCGCATGGAGCCGGTGAACAGCTGCTTCAGGGTCTGCCGCATCTCGTCCGGAGCGATCCAGTTGTTGGTTGGGCCGGCGTCGGCCTGGTCGCGCGAACAGACGAAGGTGCGATCTTCGACCCGGGCGACATCGTCGGGGTCGGAGCGGGCGAGAAAGCAGCCCGGCCGCTTGTCCTGGTTGAGCGGGATCAGCGTACCGGCATCGACCATCTGCGCGACCAGCCGATCGTACT
>JBFKGW010000501.1:0-2580 GCA_041633145.1 Alphaproteobacteria bacterium | reverse complement strand
TGCGTCATGCTGGTCGCCGGCTTTGTCGTCTTGAAGTTTATCTTCTGACCGCGACAATCGGCTCGTTGGCAGCCGCACCGCCGGCCCGCTAAAATCACGCTCATGGCAAAGAAAACAACAAAGAAAGAAACGCCGGCGCGCATTGCGCAGCGCCTCCATGGCGATCCCGACCCGCAGACCCAAATCGAGCAGATGATCCGCGTCGACCATGCCGGCGAGTATGGCGCGGCGCGCATTTACGAAGGCCAGTTGGCGGTGCTCGGCGACCGCCCGGTCGGCGAGCAGATCCGCGCCATGGCCGAACAGGAGCAGCGCCACCTCGATACCTTCGACCGGCTGGTGGTCGAGCGCCGGGTGCGGCCGACCGCGTTGTCGCCGGTCTGGCACGTCGCCGGATATGCGCTAGGTGTTGCGACCGCGATGATGGGCGAGCGCGCGGCAATGGCGTGCACCGTGGCGGTCGAAGAGGTGATCGAGGAGCACTACGCCCGCCAGTCCGATCAGCTGGGCGAAGGCGAGGCCGAATTGCGCGAGGTGATCGACGAGTTCCGTCGCGACGAGATCGAGCATAGGGAGATTGGGCTCGACCATATCGGCGGCGGCGACGTCGAGGGGGCGACGGCCTATCCGGTGTTGTCGCAGGCGATCAAATCGGGCTCGCGCCTGGCGATCTGGTTGTCGACCCGCTTATAACGGGCGCGCTCGAATAAAGTCGGCGAGGAGATTGCGCGGCACATCCCGCTACTGGTCGAGTTCGGTATCCCAATAGAGATAATCGCCCCAACTCTCGTGCAGATAGTTGGGCGGGAACGAGCGGCCGTTTTCCAGCAATTCCCAGGTGGTCGGACGGCGCGCCGGTTGGCGCAGCTTTAATCCCGCCTGCTCCGGCGTGCGGTTGCCTTTGCGCAAATTGTACTCGCTCGACGCGGTCACCACATTCTCCCAGCAGGTGCGCCCGCCGCGTGATCTGGGGATCACGTGATCGAAGGTCAATTCGTGCGCCGGCAGGCGCTGGCCGCTGTACTGGCAGGTAAACTTGTCGCGCAGAAACACGTTGAAACGGGTAAACGCGGGCCGGTCGGCCGGCTTGATGTATTCCTTGAGCGAAACCACGCTGGGCAGCGCCAGTTCCATGCTCGGCGAGCGAATGACGCGATCGTATTCGGCCACCGTGTTGACCCGGCCCAGCAGGGTTGCCTTGACCGCGTCCTGCCACGGCCAAACCGACAGTGGAAAATAGCTCAACGGCCGAAAATCGGCGTTGAGGACTAGCGCAGGGCAGCTTTCCAGGGCTGCTTGCATACCGCGGCTCTCCGAGCGATCTCAAACAATCGCCGGCAGTCTAAGTGATTTGCCGGCCTTGGGCAAAAATTTTTATAACAATCACAAGGTGTTGTAACAGGCCGGACATAAATTGGCCGAACTTCGGCGGTCGTTCGGGCGCCAGTGCTCCGCGGCAGACTAGGCCGTCAACGTTCTGTGTAACAGCGCCGCACCGTGGCGGATGCCTTCTTCGTCGATGCCGTGGCCGAGCCCGGGCCGGCTCAGGGCCTGAACCTCGACGCCGACCGCTTCGAGGCCGGCCTGCGCCGCCGCCAGCATCTGAAACGGCACCACCGGGTCGGCTTCACCATGCACCAGCAACACCGGCGGCCGGCATGTAATCTCGGCTGCCAGCTTGTCGGCCGCGGCGAGCATCCCGGAATATCCCAATATCGCCGCTGGTGCGACCGGACGGCGCAAACCCGTATGCAGGGCCATCATGCAGCCTTGGCTGAAGCCGATCAGCGCCAGCCGGTCATCGTCGATGTCGCGATCTTCGAGCTCGGTGTCGATATAATTTTCCAGTAGTGACGCCGCCGACCGGACACCAACCTCGACGCGGGTCGGGCTGCGGTCCTGCAAACTGAACCACTGGTAGCCGACCGGCGCCATGTCATAAGGCTCGGGCGCATTCGGGGCGAGGAATTCGGCGTTGGGCAGCACCTGCGACAAGATCGGCGCCAGCCCGATCAGATCGTCGCCATTGGCGCCGACGCCGTGCAGCAGGATCACCAGCTGCTTCGCCGGACCTTCCGACGCCGGCCCGAAGGAAGGCCCGCTCAGTGTTTTCTGTTCCGACATGACATTCCCTTATCTATCGCCAAGGTACTATATCGCCTCGATTCTATAGGCGTGCCACAACAGCCGCGCTGCGGCGCTGCGCCAGGGCCGCCACTTGTCGGCTTCGGCGCGCAGCTGCGCCGGCGTCCAGCGCTCGCCATCGCCCAAGTGGCGGCCGGCCGAGACCACCAGCGCCAGATCGTCGGCGGGCATGATATCGGTTCGGCCGAGCGCAAACAGCAAATAGACTTCGGCGCTCCAGCGTCCGATCCCCTTGAGCGCAACCAGCGCGGCAAGGGCGTCCTCGTCGGACATGCGCCGCATCCGATCCAACTCCAGGGTGCCGCTATCGACCGCCTCGGCCAGCCCCCTGCCGTAGCCGATCTTCTGCCGGCTCAGCCCGAAACCGCGCAACGCCTGGCCGGAATGAGAAAGAAAAACTGCCGGGTCGCGAGTCGTGCCGGCGTCTTCCAGCCG
>JBFKGW010000500.1:0-2593 GCA_041633145.1 Alphaproteobacteria bacterium | reverse complement strand
TTCGATCCGGTCAACTCGTTCCATATCCACGGCAACTTCTTCGACTATTACGACCACGGCACGACGCTGACGCCGACGCTCAGCACCATCGACACGGTGATGCAGTGCCAGGCCCAGCGCGGCATCATCGAAATGTCGTTCCGCGACCATGAGCCCGGCCGCTACATGTTTCACGCCCACCAGAGCGAGTTCGCCGAGCTCGGCTGGATGAGCTTCTTCGAGGTGGCGTGATGGCGTGGCGCCGGCTCGCCGTGGGCGTCCCGCTGCTGTTGCTGGCGGTGGTCGCGCTCGCCGTCATCGCCTTCGATCCGCTGGCCAAGTTCGGCGCCGGCCTGCCGCCGGAAGAAGCGCTGGTGGTCGAACGGGTGACCGCCGGCGCCGAGGGCATCGTCGCCCAGGTGCGCGGCGACGGCCGCGACGCGGTGCAGATTGCGCAAGTGCAGGTCGATGGCGCCTATTGGACCTTCGAACAGACCCCGCCGGGCCGGCTGCACCGGCTGGCAACGGCGAAGATCACCGTGCCCTATCCCTGGGTCGAGGGCGAAGCCCACCACATGCTGTTCGTCACCAGCACCGGCGCAACCTTCGACTACACCATCGAGGTGGCGCGCAGCTCGCCGCCCGCCGACAGCGCCACCCTGTTCAACCTGGCGCTGCTCGGGCTGTTCGTCGGCGTCGTCCCGGTGGCGCTCGGCATGATGACCCTGCCGGTGCTGCGGCAGATGGGCCGCGAGGGCGTGGTGTTCGCGATGGCGCTGACCATCGGCCTGCTGGCCTATCTCCTGGTCGACACGCTCGCCGAGGGCCTCGACCTGGCGCGCGACGCGGCCAGCGCCTACCAGGGCGACATCGCCGTCTGGCTCGCCGCTACGCTCACCTTCCTCGGCTTGACCGCAGTCAGCCGGCGCGCCGGCGCGCCCGCCAGTGGCGCCGCTTTGGCGACCTGGCTGGCGCTCGGCATTGGGCTGCACAATTTCGGCGAAGGCCTGTCGATCGGCGTGGCCCTGGCGTTCGGCAACGCCGCCTTGGGCAGCCTCTTGATCGTCGGCTTTACCGTGCACAATTTGTCGGAAGGCGTGGCGATCGTCGTCCCGGTGGCGCGGCAAAAGATCACGCTGGCGATGCTCGCCGGCTGGGCCGCGCTGGCCGGCCTGCCGGCCGTCGCCGGCGCCTGGATCGGCGCCTTTACCTTCGTGCCCCATTGGGGCGCGGTGTTTTTCGGCATCGCCGCCGGCGCCATTCTGCAGGTGATGGTCGAGGTCGGCCGTACCGTGTGGTTGGCCCGCGGCACCGGCGAGGAAAGCGCCCCGGCGGGCACGGCGTTTGCCGGCTTCGGCGCCGGCGTTTTGGTGATGTACGCGACCGCCTTCCTGGTCCAGGTTTAGCTCATGGCCGACCGCGACAAGCCGTTACCCGCCGCCGAGGACGCGCCCGACGAGATGATGGATGCGAGCCTGCAGGCCGCCCAGTTCGAGCGGGTGCGTACCGCCCAGCAGACCGAAAAGGCCGAAGACTACGTCGAGATGATCGACGATCTGATCAACGCCTATGGCGAGGCGCGGGTCGTCGAGCTGGCCAAGCGCTTCGGCGTCTCCCACGCCACGGTCAACAAAATCATCAAGCGGCTGGCGCGCGACGGGCTGGTGCACACCCGCCCCTACCGCTCGATCTTCCTGACCGAAGAAGGCCGCGAGTTGGCCGAATGGTCGCGCTGGCGCCACCAGATCGTGCTCGACTTCCTGCGTGCGATCGGCGTCAGCGAACGCGCCGCCGAACTCGATGCCGAGGGTATCGAGCACTATGTCAGCGACGAGACGCTCGCCGCCTTCGCCCGCATCGCCGAGCAGACGAAAAAGTAAAAATCCCTACAGCGTAAACACCGTCGAGCCGGTGGTGCGGCGCTCGGCGACGTCGATGTGGGCTTGCGCGGCGTCGGCGAGCGCGTAGCGTTGACCGATCTGCGGTGTCACCGCGCCGCTGGCGATGACATCGAACAGCGCCGCCGCGCTGTTTTCCAACTCCTCGCGGGTCGCCACGTAAAACCGCATCGACGCCTTGGTAAAAAACAGCGCGCCCTTGACGTTGAGCTCGACCGCGTCGATCGGCGCCAGCGGGCCCGAGGCGTTACCGAAATTGACGTAGTAGCCGCGCGGCCGCAGGCTGTCGAGCGAGCCGGCATAGACGTCCGGCCCGACCGAATCGTAGACCACGTTGACGCCGGCGCCGCCGGTCACCTCGCGGGCCAGTTCGGTGAAATTTTCGCTGCGCGAATTGACCGCGTGGGCCGCGCCGTTGGCCAGCACGGTCTCTTTCTTGTCGTCGGAGCCGACCGCAGCGATCACCGTTGCGCCGAGATGCTTGAGCCACTGGCACAGGAACAGGCCGACACCGCCGGCCGCCGCGTGCACCAGCGCGACGTCGCCGAAGCTGACCGGATAGCAGCGATTGACCAAGTACTCCGCCGTCATCCCCTTGAGCATGCTCGCCGCCGCCACTTCATCGCTGATCGAATCCGGCACCGCGACCACGTTGGCAGCGTCGATCAGCCGCCCTTCGGCATACGCGTCCGGCAGGGTCGAGGCGTAGGCGACCC
>JBFKGW010000499.1:0-2595 GCA_041633145.1 Alphaproteobacteria bacterium | reverse complement strand
TGCGTCGCGAGACTCCGGTGGGGCGTAGATGAACATTCATATCGTCGCCATCGGCCGCGCCCGCTCGGGCCCGGAAGCGGTGCTGTACGAGCACTATGCTGGCCGCCTAACGCGGTGGCCGGTCAGCCTGATCGAGAAAGACCTGCGCGGCCGCACTGCACCCGACCACATCGCCGATGCCGAGGCCGAGTTACTCCAACAAGCCGTTCCCGACGGCGCGTTCGTCGTTGCCCTGGACGAACGCGGCCGTCAGTGCACCAGCCGCGCCTTTGCCGAACTGCTACGCGACCAACAAGACGACGGCCGCCGCAATATCGCCTTTCTGATCGGCGGCGCCGACGGCCTGGCGCCCGCGCTACGCGACGGCGCGGATAAAGTGTTGTCCCTCGGCCAAGCCACTTGGCCGCACCTGCTGGTGCGCGGCCTGCTGGCCGAGCAGCTCTACCGCGCCCAACAGATCCTCGCCGGCCATCCCTATCACCGGGAATAAGCAACGACCAAATGCCGCGGCCTTTCCCGACCAGCAAGCCACCTAGTCGAATTCGATTTTCAAGTTCGGTGCGATGTCACGCAGCAGATCGCTGACGTTGATGACAAGCGTCGCGTAGGCGTCGCTGAAATCCAAGGCATCGCGCGGCACGACGCGAACGACCCAAATATCGGCACGGGCGATGAGCAGTAGGTACTCCTCATCGGGCGCATTGTCGGGATCGGCAAGAATGCGGAATACCGGCGAATTCATAATCTCGCCGGCAGCGGAGTTGGCCAGCATTGCTGCCGTGGCCGTTGACGGGCAGATGACGTTCACGTGCTGCGCCATCAGTGCTGCGCTCAAGCCATCGCGAACGCTGAATGTCCGCTTCGCCGCCGGTTCATTACTGGCGGGCGTGCTGCGGAACACCCCGCGATTGACCCAGCCGGCAAATTGCTGCGGCGTGCTTTTGGCCCGAAAGCGACGCAGCAGATCGTCGAGCAAAAACCTTTGCGACAGGAGATCGCGATCGGTCATGAAGTAGTTCCAATGCGGGTCGGCAATAATGTCAGAACGGAATCTCGCTACCATCCCAGGTGAACAATCGGCCCGAGGATGGTGGCGTGAGGCTGTCGATCACCGTGAGCAGTTGCTCGGCGGCAAGCTCAGGCGAGAATAGCCGCTCGGTCGGTACGCCGCGCTGAAACGGCCGCGACAAATCGGTGTCCACGGTACCGGGATGCAGACCCACGCACACGGCGGCGGGGTTGCGCCGCGCTAGCTCGATGGCGAGCGTTCGAATCGTCATGTTGAGCGCTGCCTTGGACGCCCGATAACCGTACCAGCCGCCCAACCGATTGTCGCTAATACTGCCGACGCGCGCGGACAACGCTGCAAATACCGCTTTGCCGTCGCGCCGCAGCAGCGGCAGGAAGTGCTTGGCGACCAGCGCCGGTCCGATGCAGTTGACGTCGAAGGCGCGCCGTAGCGCCGCCGGGTCGAGCGAACGCCAGGATTTTTCGGGCTGCAGGCCGTCACCATCGTGCAAGATGCCGGTCGCGACGAATACCAAATCGAGTGGGACGCCAGTTGCAGCGATGCGTGCGGCCGACTGTGCGATGGTCGCTTCGTCCATGAGGTCGAGCAAAAGGGGCATGACCCGCTCGCATGGATGCTCAAAGTTAGTGCGCGATGTGACCCAAATGCGGCCAACACCGGCGTCGCGTGCCAGGGCACCGACAATGGCGCCGCCAACGCCGCCCGTCGCGCCGATCACAGCCACCGTCGCCGGCGTCGCCAGCGAATTCAGATGCTGTCCGTCTTGCTCGGCGGCGGACATCACTGGTCCCCATTTTCCAGCGCCGCGAGGAAACGCGCGGCATCTTTCCGCCGTGCCTTGCGGTCGGTCTCCGACATCCGGTCCCAGGTTCGGTAAGCGGTTTTCAGGCGCGAATTATCGGCTAACTTCTTGCGGTGTCGGGCGAGGAAATCCCAGTACAGATAGTTGAAGGGGCACGCGTCCGGGCCTGCTTTATCCTTCACCGAGTAGCGGCAGTCGGCACAATAGTCCGACATTCGGTTGATGTAATTGCCGCTCGCCGCGTACGGTTTCGAGCCCAGCAAGCCGCCGTCGGCGAACTGGCTCATACCCAACGTGTTGGGCAGTTCAACCCACTCGTAGGCATCGGCGTAAACCGCCAGATACCATTCGTGCACGGCTTTGGGATCGACGCCGGCCAACATCGCAAAATTGCCGGTGACCATCAGGCGCTGGATATGGTGGGCGTAGGCTTCGTCGCGAGTTTGCTCGATGCAGGCCTTGAGGCAGGCCATCTCGGTTTCGCCGGTCCAGTAGAAGTCGGGCAGGGGCCGATCGTGGCGGAAGAAATTACTGTCGCAGTAGTCGGGCATCTTGAGCCAGTAAATGCCGCGGACATATTCGCGCCAGCCGATAATCTGGCGGATGAACCCCTCGGCGGCGTTCAGCGGCACCTGGTTTGAACCGTAGGCGGCGTCGACGCGCTGGCAAACCGCCAGCGGGTCGAGCAGTCCGACGTTCAAATAGAGCGAGGTCACCGCGTGAAACAGAAACCCTTCGCCGCGCAGCATGGCGTCCTGGTAAT
>JBFKGW010000498.1:0-2598 GCA_041633145.1 Alphaproteobacteria bacterium | reverse complement strand
GCGGATGATGTTGTTGTAGGGGTCCTGCTCGGTGAGCGATACGCCCGAGGTCTGGCAGTGGGTGCGCAGCATGAGCGAGCGTTCGTCGCGGGCGGCGAACAGGTCGGTCATCAGGTTGGCCCACAGATAGCGGGCCGCGCGCAGCTTGGCGATCTCCATGAAAAAGTTCATGCCGATGCCGAAGAAGAACGACAGGCGCGGCGCAAATTGGTCGACGTCGAGCCCCTTCGACATCGCCGCGCGCACATATTCGATGCCGTCGGCCAAGGTGAAGGCCAGTTCCTGGACCGCCGTCGCGCCGGCTTCCTGCATGTGGTAGCCGGATATCGAGATCGAATTGAAGCGCGGCATGTGCTGGGCGGTGTAGGCGATGATATCGGCGACGATGCGCATCGACGGTTCGGGCGGGTAGATATAGGTGTTGCGCACCATGAATTCTTTGAGGATGTCGTTCTGGATGGTGCCCGACAGCCCCGCCGGCGCCACCCCCTGCTCCTCCGCGGCCACGATGTAGCCGGCCATGACCGGCAACACCGCGCCATTCATGGTCATCGACACGCTCATCTGGTCGAGCGGAATGCCGTCGAAGAGAATTTTCATGTCCTCGACGCTATCGATGGCGACCCCGGCCTTGCCGACGTCGCCGACCACGCGTGGATGGTCGCTGTCGTAGCCGCGGTGGGTCGCCAGGTCGAACGCCACCGACAGCCCCTTCTGGCCCGCCGCCAGATTGGCGCGGTAGAACGCGTTCGAGTCTTCGGCGGTGGAGAACCCGGCATACTGGCGCACCGTCCACGGCCGGCCCGCATACATGGTCGCCCGCGGCCCGCCGACGAACGGCGCAAAGCCAGGCAGCCCACCGAGCCATTCGATGTCTGCCAGATCGGCCGCCGTGTAGACCGGCTTGACCGGGATTCCTTCTGGCGTTTGCCACACCAGATCGTCCGGCGAGGCGCCTTTGAGCTCCTGCGCCGCCCGCGTCCGCCAGTCATCGAGCGATTTGCCCGAAAAATCAGCCATTTGTACCTGTCTTTCAGCCAAGCACCAGTGTCGGCAAAGTATAGTCCGCAGACCGGGATTGGTCCATCAAAGCGCGGACCCAACTACCGCGCGGCGGCGGCCGGGCAAAGGCTGCCAACCGCGTTTAGTATGATCCACGAAATCAGCGTTTGGCGCGCCAGCGAACCGTCCCTATATATCGACGGGGTACCTTGCTTTCGCTGGTGCAGTGAGTTCGTAATCTGGCTATCCGGGTGACGACATGGCTGATCCAACGAAGATCCAAGAAATTTCCGAGCGCAACGCCAAAATGCTGGCGCTGAAACCTAATCGTGGGCACCTGACCGGCGTTACCAAAGCGCAGTTGGTCGATGGCCTGCGCTGCGAAATCGAAGAGGGGCCGTGGCGGCTGGCGGCCGATATGCCGGCCAAAGCGGGGGGCGATGAGACCGCGCCGACCCCGGGTATGCTCGGCCGCGGGGCGCTGGCGAGCTGCTTGGTGATCGGCATCTCGATGTGGGCGGCGCGCTTGGGCATCCCCATCGACGGGCTCGAGGTCGAAGTCCAGGCCGACTTCGACGTTCGCGGCGAGATGGGGGTCGGCGACGTCAAGGCGGGCTATCAGGAGGTGCGCTACCTGGTCTCGATCGACAGCCCGGCTTCCGCAGAAGCCTTGACCGAATTGCTCGAGACCACCGAGCGCCACAGTCCCTATATGGACGTGTTCAGCCGCGCGCAAAACATGAAGCGCATCGTGCGCCTCAACGGCAACGAGGTGGTGTAGCCATGGATGCGAAGCTACAGCGGCGCGTCCAGCGCTACGGGTGGGACAAGGCGGTCGAGGACTACGAAGCCGGCTGGCGCACCCAGCTCGAACCGGCGCAAACGCTGATGGTCGAGCTGGCGGCGCTGCAACCCGGCGAGCGCGTGCTCGATACGGCGTGCGGCACCGGGCTGGTCAGCTTCCGCGCCGTCGAGGCGGTCGGCGAAAGTGGCGCCGTGGTCGGCACCGATATCTCCGGCGAAATGGTCGAGACGGCGCGCCGCCACGCCACGGAACGGGGCATCGATAACGCCCACTTCGAACGCGTCGACGCAGAAGACTTGCAACTCGATGGCGATCCCTTCGATGCCGCCTTATGCGGCTTGGGGCTGATGTATGTGCCCGATCCGGTGAAGGCGCTGGCAGAAACGCGGCGCTGGCTCAAACCCGGCGGACGCGCCGCCGCCGCCGTGTGGGGGGCGCGCGCCAACTGCGGCTGGGCGGAGATTTTTCCAATCACCGATGCGCGGGTTGCCTCGGAAGTGTGCCCCATGTTCTTCCAACTGGGGACCGGCGACATGCTGGCCCACAGTTTCGAGCAAGCCGGCTTCTCGGATATTCGCGCCGAACGGCTGGACGTTACGCTAGTCTACGACTCGGCTGACGCGGCGCTCGGCGCGGCGTTTCGCGGCGGGCCGGTGGCGCTGGCCTATAACCGCTTCGACGACGCGACCAAAACGGCCGTCCACAGCGAATATCTCGACTCGATCGCCGCTTACCGGAACGGCGAGGGGTATCGAATCCCCGGCGAGTTTGTCGTCGCCGCAGGGGTCACT
>JBFKGW010000497.1:0-2600 GCA_041633145.1 Alphaproteobacteria bacterium | reverse complement strand
GGGCCCGAACGCACCGTCGGCTGTGTCGTCGAGCTGGCGTCGCAAATGTTCGAACCCGCCGAGGTCCGCCGCAGCACCACGAAGGATCACACCTGGTACGGCGTCGGCGCCTTCGACCCGGCCCAAGAAGTTCATATCGAAACGATCGCCGAAATACTAAGCCACAACGGACGGGTAGAGATCATCGACGACATACTGTCGGCGAAGTGGATGAAATTGATCGTCAACGCCATGATCATGGGCACGATGGCCGTCCTCGGCGGCACACCGGAGCAGGTCCTTAAGCAGAACGGCAAGGAGTACGCGCAGCGCGCGCGCAACTGGTTCCTCCAGGCCGGCGAGGAGGCCTTGGCAGCCGGCCAAACGCTCGACTACAAGGTGGTGCCGGTGTTTGGACTGAAGCCGGAAGACGTCACCAACACTAATAACCTGCTCGAAACACTGCTCGATAAGATCCTGGCCGACATCGGACCGGGGCCGATCAACACCACCCTGCAGGATCATATGAAGGGCCGCCTTTGCGAAACCCACATGATTCAAGGCCTGGTCGCCGAGGAGTGCCGGAAAAACGGCCGGCCGTCGCCGATTTGCGACGGCATTGTCGAACTGAGCCGCCGGATTCACGCGGGCGAATTGAAGCCCGATCTGGCCAATCTCGATCTGGTTCTCCAGTAAGCGGCAAACGCGGGTTAACCGCCTGGCCGAAAAAAATCCTTCGTCCACTTTATTCCGTAAAGCGTGAGGATTGCATCGGGGAGGATTAGTGTTGGAAGAGATTATCTTCTATAGCGAAGGGGTCGCATGTAAGGGCGACCTGTTCATTCCCGACGGGTGCGACGCAGGTAACCCGCGCCCGGCGATCGTGGTTGGGCATGGTTTCAGCGGCGTCAAGGAAGTGCTGCAGTTTCACGGCCAATATTTCTGCGACGCGGGTTACGTCGCCCTGACCATCGACTATCGTACTTTCGGGCGTAGCGAAGGCGAGCCGCGCGGACGCCTGTTTCCGCAGTGGCAGGTCGAAGATTACAAGAACGCCATTACCTGGCTGCAGCAGCGCGACGATGTGATGGCCGACCAGATCGGTATCTGGGGTACCAGTTTCGGCGGCGGCGTCGTGATCCAGACCGCGGCCTACGACCGCCGGGTCAAGTGCGTAGTGTCGCAGGTGCCGATCATGAACGCGCGCACATGGATGCAATCATTGCGCACCGGCGTGCAGTGGGAGGAGTTGCTCGACCGCATCGACGAGGACCGCAGGCGCCGGGCGCGCGGCGAAGAGACGGCGCGCATCGATGTGGTGTGCCGCGGCAGCGAAGGCGAGTTCTGCGCCATGCCCTCGGACGACGATGTCGAACTGGTGACCCAGTGGATGAGCTCTGTCGATACCCACAAGCTCGACATCGCCATGGAGTCGATGGAGAAGATCATCGAATTCAATCCATCCGATGCGATCCATCTAATCGCGCCGCGGCCGTTGCTGATCGTTACCGCGGGCGGTTACGACGTGATCCACCCGATCGATCAGATCTATGAAGGCTACGCCAAAGCCCACGAGCCGAAGAAATTGATCGCCTACAACCACGATCAGTTCGGCTTTTACGAGGAGCCGGGCACCAGCGCCGGGCTGAAGGATGCTGCCGACTGGTACCAGCAGTGGATCCCGGTCGACGGCTCGCGCCGCCCGCCGAAGAAGACACCGTGGCTGCAACAGGCCCACGATCGCCGCGGCAAGTTGACTTAGCGAGGGCGCCATGCGCGATGCCGAATTCACCAAGGACGACGTTACTTATTTCAGTAACGGCCTCAAAATTGCCGCGCACCTCTACCGTCCCGCCGATTGGGTGGCCGGCGATCCGCCGCGGCCGGCGGTTGTTTGCCTGACCGGCTATACTGGCCGCAAGAACGTCGCGACCGTCGATATCCCGCGTCGTCTTGCCCGTGAAGGGTTCGTTGCGTTGGCGCCGGACTATCAGGGCTATGGCGAGAGCGAAGGGGAGCGCGGCCGTCACCGCCCCCTGGAGCAGGCGCAGAACACCTACGATGCGGTGACCTACCTGGAAACCGTCGATGGCGTCGATGCCGAGCGGATCGGCGTCTACGGTTCCAGCTTCGGCGGCGCCAATGCCGTCTGGGCGGCGGCCTTCGATCCGCGCCTGAAAGTCGTCGCGTCTGCCGTCGGCGTGCATGACGGCGAACGCTGGCTGAGATCGGTACGGTCGGCCTATGACTGGTTCAACTTCCGTGACCAAGTCCGCGCGGAAGCGCGCCACCGTGTCGTGACCGGCGAGAAAACAATGATCTACCGCTACGACATTTATCCTAACGATCCCGACGCGGCGGAAAAACCGATCATGACGGTAGAGGAACATGGGGCGGAAGACGTGACCCATGTCGACATGGAAAGCGTCGAGGCATGCCTGCGCTACAAGCCCGATTGGGTGGTCGACCGTATTTCGCCGCGGCCGGTCCTATTTGTCGTTGCCGAATATGACTCAATCGTCCCGCCGGAAGAGGTCGTGGCAACATATGCGCATTGCGGCGAGCCCAAGAAACTGGTGCGGCTACCCGGTGCGCGGCACAACGAAGTCTATGAATTCTCG
>JBFKGW010000496.1:0-2605 GCA_041633145.1 Alphaproteobacteria bacterium | reverse complement strand
GTCGGATACGACGGTCGGCCCACGAGCCCCGAACTGGCCGAGGCGCTCATTGGCGGGCTGCTGTCGTGCGGGCTGACCGTGCGGCAGGTCGGCATGGGGCCGACGCCGATGCTGTCGTTTGCCATCAAGCACTTGCCGACCGACGGCGGTGTCATGGTAACTGGCAGCCACAATCCGCCCGATTACAACGGCTTCAAAATGACCCTGCAGGGGCGGCCCTTTTTCGGCGCCGATATTCAGGCGCTCGGCGATTTGGCCGCGACCGAGGGGTTCGCGACGGGTACCGGGACGGCTGACGAAATCGATTTGCGTGAAGCATATGTCGCCCGCCTCGCCGAAGAATTTCAGCCCGATCGTATGGCGTCGATCGCGTGGGACCCGGGTAATGGTGCCGCCTGCGAGGTCCTCAACTTGCTGTGCGGCAGCATTGCCGGCCATCATCATGTGATCAACGGCATCGTTGACGGCACTTTTCCCGGGCACCATCCCGACCCGACGGTGGCGGAAAATCTCGCCCAGCTGCAGTCGCATGTGCTCGAGCACGGGTGCGAGCTCGGTATCGCCTTCGACGGCGATGGTGACCGGATCGGCGCGGTCGACGGGCAGGGGCGTATATTGTGGGCCGACCAGTTGATGATGCTGTTCGCCGCTGATGTATTGCACGACAGCCCCGGCGCCGCGATCATCGCTGACGTCAAGTCGAGCCAGGCGTTGTTCGACGAAATCGATCGCCTGGGCGGCGACGCGCTGATGTGGAAGACCGGGCATTCGCTGATCAAATCGAAGATGGCCGAATTGTCGGCGCCGTTGGCTGGCGAAATGAGCGGCCATATTTTCTTCGCCGACCGCTATTACGGTTTCGACGACGCGTTGTATGCGGCGGTCCGGCTACTGGCGTTGATCGAACGCCAGCAAACCAGCCTGGCCGCGCTGTACGACCAATTGCCGGCGATGTGCAACACGCCGGAAGTACGGTTCCCGTGCGCCGAAGACCGCAAATTTGCGGTAATCAACGAGGTGGCGAACCGACTGGCGGTCTCAGGGGCCGATGTCACGACGATCGACGGCGTGCGCGTCAAAACACAGGATGGCTGGTGGCTGTTGCGTGCTTCGAATACGCAAGATGTTCTGGTTGCCCGCTGTGAATCCGGCAACCAGGACGGCCTTTCCCGCTTGAAACAAGACTTGTGCAATCAGCTGGCTGAAAGCGGCCTGTCTGCGCCGGAAAACTTCTAGTAATCAAGGGGTTATAAAATTTTTCTGAGGTGCGGTCGCCGGTCCCCCCGGGACCATCGCATGCCATGGGCGGGCGGACCGATATCGCTCGGCGGGCATAACGGAGTACAGTCGAGCCAGTTCTGGCTATTTTTAAAATGGGCTTTGTGAGGATTTCATGCGTCTGGGTTATTTCGCCATGCCGGTGCACCCGTTGCACCGTAACTACCTGGAAACCCTGAAGGAGGACCGCGAAGCGGTCATTCTGTGCGACAAACTGGGTTTTTACGACGCGTTCATCGGCGAACACCTGTCTGACAAGGCCGAGAACATCACCAACTCGATGCTGTTCCAGGCCACCCTGATCCATTCGACCGAGCGGATCAAACTGGCCACCGGCACCACCAATCTCTCGCACATGCATCCGGTCTTGGTGGCGACCCACGCGGCGATGTTCGACCATCTCGCGGAGGGCCGCTTCATCTTCGGCATCAGCCCCGGCGCGCTCAGGTCCGACGCCGAGGTCCTGGACATCCTCGACGAAGACCGCAACCAGTTATTCGCCGAAGCGATCGATATTATCCTCGCCATTTGGGACGGTGAGGCACCGTACAGCATCGATTTGCCGGACAACCGCTTCAAGGTCACCAGCGAAACCTCGCACTGGCCCGAAGTCGGCCTCGGCATCATGCCCAAGCCCTACCAGCAGCCGCGGCCCGAGATTGTTGGCACCGTTGTCGCCCCGTTTTCCAAGGGCGTGGTGGCGATGGGCGCGCGCGATTTCCACCCGCTATCGGCCAATTTTCTGATCGACAAGTGGGCCGCCACCCATTGGGCGAACTACAAGGAAGGCAAGGAGAGCGTCGGCGAAGTCGCCAGCCCTGACGACTGGCGGATCGCACGCACGATCTTTGTCGCCGACGACGACAAGGTCGCGCAGCGCTACGGCAAAGACGACGCCGATAGCCCCTACCGGTTCTATTACAGCCAATTGTTCAGAAAGCTGCAGCGGTCGAACCGGCACGGCGTCTTCAAACATTACCGCGACGAGCCGGACGAAAACCTGACCCTCGACCGGGTGCTCGACGACACGGTGATCGCCGGCAGCGTCAACAAGGTGGTCGACGACATCTTGGCGTTTCGCGAAGTGACGGGCGATTTCGGCGAGATCGTCTATGCCGGCGTCGACTTTGTCGATGCCGATTTGGCCAAACGCTCGCTCGAATTGATGGCGAGCGAAGTGATGCCGCGGGTCAATGACGCGATCGGCCGGTCGCAGGCTGCCGAATAGTGTTTGGCGGTTAACTTTGCGACTCCTGTCGGCTGGTCTAGACTTTGCGGATTGACGCAACAACGGAAAGGAGGTGATCGCATGTCTAACGTATTGGTG
>JBFKGW010000495.1:0-2615 GCA_041633145.1 Alphaproteobacteria bacterium | reverse complement strand
CGGACGATCCATTGGGCGGTCGCCGCGCCGTCGACGACGTCGATCGTCGCCGTTTCGACCGTCGCGCCCTGCGCCGTGCCATCGGCCGCCACATCGGCCACGCGGCTCTCGTTGCGGCCGCCAAGAAACAGGGTGTGGTGCGGGCTGGCGTATTCGCGGGCCAACGCCGCGCCGATGCCGCTCGACGCGCCGGTGATGAGGATCGATCTCGGGTTCCGCATGGCTCGCGCTCGTTCGTCGGCTGGGCGCTGCTTGTTGGCCTCAAGCGGTCAAGCTATAAGGCCGCAGGTGATAAGAGTCGATTCGATTGGCGGCACGCGTCGCCCGGGCTAACCGGCGGCGGCCTAACAGGAGCGGTTTGTGGCGTTGCAGAGCATGACTGGTTTCGCCCGCGCGGCCGGCCACGACGAACGCATCTCGTGGACCTGGGAAGCGCGCAGCGTCAACGGCCGATCCCTCGATGTACGCGTGCGCGTGCCGTCGGGATTCGAACCGGCCGAACAGGCGGTCCGCGCCGCCGCCGCCAAACAATTCCACCGGGGCAACGTTTCGCTGTCGCTGACCGTCGACCGGTCCGGCGTCTCGCCGACCTACCGCCTTAACCGGACGCTGCTCGATCAGGTATTCGCCCTGCGCGAAGAACTCGGCGAGCGCATCAGCGCCGACCCGCCTTCCCTGGCAGGGATCCTGGCCGTGCGCGGCATGCTCGAAGCGGTCGAGGTGGCGGAGGACGAGGAGACGGTAAAGGCGCGCGAAGCGGCGATATCGCGGACCGGCGAAGAGGCCGTCAAGATTTTGGCGGCGGCGCGCGCCGAAGAGGGCGCGCGGCTTACCCCTTTGATCGCCGGCCATATCGAAACCATCACCGAGCTGGTCGAAGAGGCTGGCGCGGCGGATGCCGCCCAGCCCGCGGCGCTGCGCGAGCGGCTGCGCCTACTGGTGGCCGAACTGCTCGGCGCTGACGCGTCGCTGCCCGAAGAGCGCCTGGCGCAGGAGGCGGCGCTGCTGGTCGGCAAGAGCGACATCCGCGAAGAGCTTGACCGCCTGAAAGCGCATATCGCCGCCGCGCACGATTTGCTGTCCGACGGCGGCGCGGTCGGCCGCCGGTTCGATTTTCTGTGCCAGGAGTTGAACCGCGAATCGAACACTCTGTGCTCAAAATCGTCCGATGTCGCACTGACGCGGATCGGCTTGGCGTTGAAGGCGGCGGTCGAACAATTGCGCGAACAGATTCAGAATGTGGAATAGGCGAGATGGCCGGCAGCACCGATAAGCAATGGCTCGAAATCACGCGCCGCGGGCTGATGCTGGTTCTCTCCTCGCCGTCGGGCGCCGGCAAGACCTCGATCTCGCGCGAATTGCTCGAACGCGATGACCGCATATCGCTGTCCATCTCGGCGACCACGCGGCCGCGGCGGCCGGGCGAGGTCGATCACGAGGACTACATTTTCGTCGACAAGACGACATTCGACTTGATGGTCAATCGCCAGGAATTGCTCGAATATGCCAAGGTATTCGACCACTACTACGGCACGCCACGCGAACCGGTCGAACAAACGCTGGCGGCCGGCCGCGACGTGCTGTTCGATATCGATTGGCAGGGCACCCAACAGCTGGCCGAGAAAGCGCGCGGCGATCTGGTGAGCATTTTCATTCTGCCGCCGTCAACTGCCGAGCTCGACCGGCGCTTGCACAGTCGCGCCCAGGACAGCGAGGCGGTGATCACCGAGCGCATGGCGCGCGCTGCCGATGAAATGACCCACTGGAGCGAATACGACTATGTCGTGGTGAACGTCGATTTCGAAGAGAGCGTGCGCCAGGTACAAGCGATCCTGGAGGCCGAGCGCCTCAAGCGGCCGCGCCTGATCGGCTTATCGGCCTTTGTAACCCGGCTGCGCCAGGGGCAGTGATTCCGGCCGCTTAACTGCGACGCGCCGCGAGCGCGGTGGCCAGCGCACAAAACTGATGCACCGATAATTCTTCGGCGCGGGCGGTTTCGGCGATGTCGGCCTGGCGCAAAATGTCGGCGCCGCCGACCGATTGCAGCGAGCGGCGCAGCATCTTGCGCCGCTGCCCGAAGGCCAGCCGGGTAATCAATTCGAGATCTTCTTGGCGGGCCGGCGCCAACGGGACGCGGCGCACCTCCATGGCGACGACCGCGGATGTTACCGCCGGTGGCGGCACAAACGCAGTGGCCGCGACATCGAACAACAAGCGGGCGTCGGTCAGCCACTGGCACAGCACGGACAGCCGGCCATAGGCCTTGCTGCCCGGGCTGGCGGTGATGCGCTCGGCGACTTCTTTCTGGAACATCAAGGTGAAGCCCACAAACGCCGAGGCGTTCGTCAGCCAGTTCACCAGCAGTTGGGTGGCGATGTTATAAGGCAGGTTGGCGACGACCCGGCGCGGTGGCGGCGACAACTCGGCCAAATTGGCGGTTAGGGCATCAGCGTCGACAATCTTCAAACTGCCGGGCACGGCGTCGGCCAGCTCGTGCAGCGCCCGCACGCAGCGCTCGTCGCGTTCGACGGCGACCACGCTGGCGGCATTGGTCTCCAATAGCGCCCGCGTCAGGCCGCCCGGACCGGCGCCGACTTCGATCACGTGGACGTCGG
>JBFKGW010000494.1:0-2621 GCA_041633145.1 Alphaproteobacteria bacterium | reverse complement strand
CGGCTCGAACTGTCCTAAATAGCTTCGGACAGGATCGGCGACAGCCAGCCCAGTACGCCGCCGTACAACAGGTGGATGACCAAGGCAGTGAGCCAGCCCATCTTGTGGCCTTTCAGGCCAAAGAAGCCGTCCTGCAGGAAGAACGGCACGAAAATGAACCCCGCGCCGATGAACAGGATAAAGCCCCAGATGAGGCCGCGGATCACCAGCTCGCCCGGCAAATACTGCGCCACCACCGTGGCATAGAGCAGCGCGAAGATGATGCCGTTGAGATGGATGACGAAAATTCCCCACGCGTAAGGTGCCGGGCCTTCGAAGGAGTCGCCGAAGGTGAGCTGCGTCATGCCGCGGGGCAAGTCGATCCGCGGCAGTCCATAGCGCGGCGCCCACAGCGCGAATATCAGGTGAACGTAAGTGGCGAGAATGCCCGCCAACGACACGTGAACGAAAAATTCTATGTCCATACCCCCCTCCAGTTCTTAGACTTGTTGCTGCGGCGCTCTCACCGGCTGTTTTTATTCTGTCGGCCGCACCGCGTGAATGCGCACGGCGACGACGGCGGAAAACGGCCGGTGATGCGAAATCTCAATGTCGACAAAGCCGGCAGCCCGCAAAGCCTCTCCAAGCTCATCTTGTTCCAACACGCCGCCCAGCGACGTGTTCCAGGCGGCTGAATTTTGCGCGATCTCGACCGGCAACGGCCCCTCGCGCACCAGATCGCGCGCCACCAGCCGGCCGCCCGGGCGTAGGATCCGCGCCGCCTCGGCGAACGCCGCGTGCTTGTCGATCACCAGATTGAACGAGGCGTTGGCCAGCACCAGATCGGCGGTTGCGTCAGCGATCGGCAGTTGTTCCATGTCGGCGGCGACCAGACCGAGGGCGGCGCCGCCAAACGCGCCAGCGGCATCACGCGTCCGTTCGAGCATCGACGGCGCCAGGTCGAGCGCCACGACCAGAGCGTCTTGCGGCAATCTTCCGGCGACCAGACAGGTATCGAGCCCGGCCCCGCACCCCAAATCGACCGCCACCCGCACGCTCGACAGGTCAACATCTTCGAGGGCGTAGCCGCAGCCGCAATAGGCGCCGGCGACCCCGTCGGGCAGATTATCGAGCCATTCTTTCGGATAACCCGCCGCGTCGGCGCGCTCGGCCCCGCCGGGCGGAAACGCGTCAGTTTCGGCAAGGTGGGTGTAGCGGCGGCGGACCAGGCCTTTAACCTGGTCCGCCCACGCTCGAGGAGACGTGTCGCCGGCTAGGGTCGCCATAGCGACCTAATGAGGCATGTGGTCCGGATTCCAGAAATAACCGCTGCGGATCATGCCGGCGATGCGGTCGCCATGTTCGATCCAGCAGTTCTCGTTGTACTTCGCCTGCTCTTCGCAATCGAACTCGACGTGCTTGATCTCGGTGTGCCACTCGCCATCGCCCAAGTATTCGATGACGCCATACGACGGCCGCGGGTCGCCGTCCCACTGCATGCCGACCGCGGCGACGTTGACGATCGTTTGGTCGCCGATCTTGCGCACGTAGGGCCCATGAATATGGCCATGCGACATAACGTCGGCGGTGACGCCCTTGATCCTTTCCTTGACCTCTTCGTCGCTCAGGCGCAGCGGCATCGCGTCGTCGTCGCCGATGTCGTGCGGCGTGCCATGGAAGATGAAGAGATCATGACCAAGTTCAGGCGTGTAGGTGATCGAAAACGGCAAGTTGCCCAGCCAGTTCAGTTGATCCTCCGAGAGCAGCTCGCGCGTCTGCTTGGCCATGTCGAACATCCAGGCCTGATGCGGGCTGCGCGGCTCTTCGGTTTCCCAGCGCTTGTTGACCACCCACAGATCGAGGTTGCCGACGACCACATCGGTGTTCGGGCGGGCGCGGATATTGTCGACCACTTCGGACGGCTGCGGCCCGAGCATGATCAGATCGCCGATCACGACTTCCTTGTCGGCGTTTTCCTTGTCGACCTCCGCCTGCACCGCCTCCAGCTGCGGCACTTGCGCGTGGATGTCCGAATACAAGACAAATTTCATGACGGTCTCCCCTCTGGTTACTGGTCTCGCCTCGACTGAATCGAGGCGCCATTATGCGCCGGCAAGCAAGCCAAGCAAAGCTTATGAGCGCCTCGCGCCCAGCGCTTCGATTAAGACGCGAAGGCGGACGCCAAGTCAAAACAAATTTCTAAATTTAGACTCAAGCGAGAATATATTGGATTTTGTGGCGACGGCTCCAGAGGCACTGGCTGGCATAAAATCAAACTTCGTAGTGTCGCCATATTGCCTGACTTGAGAATTCCAGCCACCATCGATCCCGGTGGGACAAACGATAAACAGGGAGGGACGGTGCATGCTCACCGTATCGAAGGATAAGCCGCTGCTGACGACCACCACCGGCGCGCTGCCGCGGCCTAACTGGTACACCGAAAACCTGCGTGGCGCGCCCCTGTCGACGGGGTTTTCGCGCCAGGCCTACCGCGAGCAGCATTTCGACTGTCTCGCCTGCCACGTCGCCGCCCAGCTCAAGGCCGGCATCGATATTCTGGTCGATGGCGACGCCCGCCTCGACGACGACGTCGCCGGCCGCAGCTGGGTCAGCTACGCCTACGAACGCATCGAAGGCATGGG
>JBFKGW010000493.1:0-2625 GCA_041633145.1 Alphaproteobacteria bacterium | reverse complement strand
GGTATCATGGAAGCGGCCAACCGGGGCGCTTCGGAGGCCAAAGGTCTCAATGTGGGGCTCACCATCTCGCTGCCATTCGAGGAGTTCGACAACCCCTATATCAGCCGCGAGCTGGGCTTCCATTTCCACTATTTCTTTATGCGCAAGTTCTGGTTCCTCTACCTCGCCAAGGCGATGATCTTCTTCCCCGGCGGCTTCGGCACCCTCGACGAGCTGTTCGAGACGCTGACCCTGGTACAGACCCACAAGATGCGCAAAAAAGTGCCGATGGTGCTGTTCGGCGACGAATTCTGGAGCAAGATCGTCGACTTCGAGGCGCTGGTCGAGCACGGCACCATCAGCGCCGAAGATCTCGATCTGCTGTTCCACACCGATTCGGTCGACGAAGCCTTCGACTACGTCACCAAGGGCCTGATGGAATATGCGATCGACCAGCCCGGCGCGACGCTCTAGGTGCCGGCACGCGGGCTATTTGCGGTTTGCCGGGTCGACCAGAATCAGGTTCAATAACCGCGCGACAGGAGCTTTAGAGAAATGGCCACTGTGCCGAAAATCAGGATCGAATACTGCGTTGCGTGAAACTACGAGCCGCGTGCGCTCCGTGCGAGGGACCTGCTGGTAGAACGTTACGGCGCCGAGGTTGAGGTCGCCTCGGGCGCGCGCGCGTCGTTCGAGATCATCGCCGACGGCAAGACCCTCTATTCCAAGCTCGCCACCGGACGATTTCCCGAGGATGCGGAAATCACGTCCTTGCTTGACGGTTAGTCGCCGCGAACATGTTGCGCGGCAGGCCCTAAGCGCTGTGAACCTTTGTCTTTCGCACAGGGGATTGCGTTGTCGCGTTATTTCGTATTTTCTAATGTACGAAACGAAGGAGTGCCGTTAATGGCGTTTGACCGACGTCAAGCGATCCAGAGCCACGCCGCGCAGCTGTATGGCTACGCGGTCAGTTTATGCGCCGATCCAACCCTCGCCGAGGATCTCGCGCAGGAGACCATCACCAAAGCGATCGCGGCTCGCAAAGCGCCGCAAGAGCAAGTTGCGTTTCGTGCCTGGATGTTTCGTATTTTGCGCAACACCTTCATCGATCACACACGCCGGACAGGGCGCTTTGTCTCGCTCGACGCAGACGACATGTCTGGCAGCATCGACCTGAAAAACGGCGAAAGCCTGGCAGATCTCGACGACAGCCTGGTCAATGCATTGACCGTTCGGTTCGCGTTGGAAAAACTCAAGCCCGCTCAGCGCGAGATAATCGGTCTTGTCGATATCGCCGGCTTCAGCTATGCCGAAGCCGCTGAGCTGTTGGAAGTCCCCGCGGGCACGATAATGAGCCGCTTGAGCCGCGCGCGAAAAAGCCTGGCAGACGCCATCGTTGATACCAATATCGTGCCGATGCCTCGCCGCGTTGGCCGGAGTTTGTGATCATGTCGCAACGTCCATCAGAATGGGAAGCGCTCAACGCCTATGTCGACGGCGAGCTAGAACCGGCCGATGCCGCCGACGTGGCCGAGCGCATCGCCCGCGAGCCAGCGGTCGCGCGCCAGGCCGCCGCGCTGACCGGTATGAAGGCCGCGCTCGCCGAAACAGCGGATACACCCGCGTTCGATTTCAAACCGCTGGAAAGAACCGCCAGAAATCAATGGCGCTGGCTTTCGGCCGCTGCGGCGGTGATATTCGTTTTTGCTGGCATCGCGTTGTGGACGAGCCAATTCGACCGCGTCGCCGCGCCGGCCTGGCTAACCGCAGCGGCGGCGGCACACACCAGTTTGGCGGCGCTTCAAGCGGACGCCCCGCCGCAAGCCGAGCCGGTCTCTGTATTGCGAGACTTCGAGCCTTATCTGCCCGATCTCTCGGCGGCGAAACTGAGCCTCGCCGCAGCAGCGCCGTTTGCCGTCCAGGGCCAGCCTGACGGCGTGATCCTACAATATACGGGAACCCGCGGTTGCCGTGTCACCTACGTTGCCTTTCCCGGCACGGGCTTCGCGATCGATGAAAGCCTAACCAGAATCGAATCCGATGGGCTGAGCGGCTACAGCTGGCGCGTTGGCGCGATCGGCTACGCCCTGCTGGCGCAGGGAATGGATCCCAACCGATTGAGCGTTATCGCCAAGAGCGTGCGCGCAGCGAGCCGCTTACACCGGCCCTTCGACGACGCAACGCGGACCCAACTGGCGCAAAGCCGGGCCGAAAGCCGCGCCTGTTCCGCCTGATTTTCGTTTTTTCGCAGGAAAATTTCGCCGGATGGAATAAATCGGCGGGCTTGTGCGTTTCTTCTCCCCGGACCTCGTCTCGGTCAGCCCGTTACGGCGGTTCACACAACAAGGCGTTGGGAGAAAACGATGACGCGCGACGTTGGCAACGAGCCAAAGCAACTTTTCGAGATGTACCACGAAAATCCTGAGGAAGCGGACCGGCTTATCTTCGGACGGGTGTCTTATCCAGACCGCCGCGGATTTTTCCGCAAAGCGGGACTGGCTGCGATGGGGGCGATGGTCGGTAGCGCGATTCCATTTCATCGCAACATGCCGTCGGGTTTCATTCCCATGGCCTTGGCGGAGACCGGCGGTGCGATCACCGGCAAAGACGGTTTGACGGTGCTCAACGACCGGCCGGTCAATGCGG
>JBFKGW010000492.1:0-2627 GCA_041633145.1 Alphaproteobacteria bacterium | reverse complement strand
CAAAATGCCGCTCTCCTTTGCCGCGCTCGATCTCGACATGATGAGCCTGTCGGCGCACAAGCTGGGCGGTCCGCAGGGCGTTGGTGCGCTGGTTGTTCGCGACGGCATCGACTTGAAGCCGATTTTGCGCGGCGGCGGGCAGGAGCGCAGCCAGCGGGCCGGTACCGAGAACATTGCCGGCATCAGCGGTTTTGGCGCAGCAGCGAGATTGGCGACGCAAGCGATTACTGACGCCGAGGCGCTGGCGCAGTTGCGCGACGATATCGAGGAACGCGTTAGAACCGCTGCGCCTGACGCGATCGTTTACGGCGCCGGTGCGCCGCGCTTGCCGAATACCAGCTGCATCGGTCTGCCGGGTGTGAGCAACGAGGTGCAGGTGATGGCGCTCGATTTGGCGGGGATCGCGGTCAGCGCGGGATCGGCCTGTTCGAGCGGCAAGCTAGCGCCGAGCCATGTGCTGCGGGCGATGGGCGCCGATGACGTTGCCGCGACCAGCGCCATCCGCGTCTCCCTCGGCTGGCAATCCACGGCGGTCGATTGCGACCGGTTTGTCGAAGCCTGGACGGTGTTGGCCGACCGGCGAGCGCCCGAACGGTCGGTGGCCTAGCGATGGCGGCGATGACCAAACCCGACGCGTCAAATTCCGCGGCGATCGAAGCGCCGACGTCGGTCTACCTGGATTACCAGGCGACGACGCCGGTCGACCCGCGCGTCCTCGACGCCATGTTGCCCTGGTTCAGCGAGCGCTTCGGCAATGCGCACTCGACGCAACATGCATTCGGCGCCCAGGCCGCCGAAGCGGTGGAAGTCGCGCGCGGCAAGGTCGCGGCGTTGCTCGGCGCCGATTCGCGCGAGATCGTTTTCACGTCCGGCGCGACCGAATCGAACAACCTGGCGATCAAGGGCGCTGCCCGGTTTGCGCGCCGGCATGGCCGCGGCGACCACATCGTCACCCTGGAGACCGAGCACAAGTGCGTTTTGGAATCCTGCTTCGCGCTCGCCGATGAAGGCATCCGCACCACGGTGCTGAAAGTAGGCCCTGACGGCCTGGTTGATCTCGGCGCGCTCACCGACGCCATCGATGACGACACGATCTTGGTGTCAGTCATGGCCGTGAACAACGAAATCGGCGTGATCCAGCCATTAACCGAGATCGGCCAGCTGTGCCGCGCGCGCGGTGTTTTATTCCATACCGATGCCGCCCAGGCGGCCGGCAAGATCCCGCTCGACGTCAACGAGATGTCGATCGATCTGATGAGCGTATCGGGCCACAAATTGTACGCGCCCAAAGGGGTCGGTGTTTTGTACATGCGTCGGCGGCCGCGCGCCCGTTTGCTGGCCGAGATCAGCGGCGGCGGTCAGGAGCGCGGCGCGCGATCCGGCACCTTGGCGGTGCCGCTGATCGTCGCGCTGGGCGCGGCGTGCGAGATCGCCGACCGGGAAATGACCAGCGAAGCGGCACGGCTCGACACCTTTCACAAATCCATGCTGGCGCAGCTGCAAGCGGCACTGCCCGACCTAGTGGTCAATGGCGCTGTGGAACAGCGCTTCGCTGGCAATCTGAATGTTGGCTTCCCGGGCGTCGACGCCATGGCGCTGATGGCAGAGCTCGACGATGTCGCGGTTTCAACCGGGTCGGCCTGTACTTCGGAGTCGGTCGAACCATCTTATGTGCTACAAGCATTGGGCCTGCCGCGGGACGTCTCGGCCGGCTCGATCCGGATCGGCTTCGGCCGTTTCACCACACAATCGGAAATCGACTATGCCGCGCGGCGGATCGCCGAAGAAGTGGCGGCGCAGCGCAGCGGGCAAGAGGCCGCAGAATGAGTTTACGAGGGACAGGCTATGGCTGCGAACGCTGACGCCATCGAACAGGTTCAATCGATCGGCGAGCAATATAAGTACGGCTTCGTCACCGATATCGACGTCGATCTGGCGCCGAAAGGGCTGAACGAAGATATCGTCCGGCTGATCTCCGAGAAAAAGGGCGAGTCCGAGTGGCTGCTCGAGTGGCGGCTCAAGGCTTATCGCCATTGGCTGACCATGGAAGAGCCCAGATGGCAGAAGGTCAAGTTTGCCCCGATCGATTACCAGGATGCCTACTACTACGCGGCGCCCAAATCCGACGGTAAGCCGAAGTCGCTCGACGAGGTCGATCCCAAATTGCTCGAGACCTACGAGAAGCTGGGCATTCCGCTGAAGGAGCAGGAGGTGCTCGCCGGTGTCGAAGGCGCGCCCAAGGTCGCGGTCGACGCGGTGTTCGACAGCGTCTCGGTGGCGACCACCTACAAGGCCAAGCTGGAAGAGATCGGCGTGATCTTCTGCTCGATCTCGGAAGCGATTCAGGAACACCCCGAGCTGGTGCGCAAGTATCTCGGCTCGGTGGTACCTTATGCCGATAATTTCTACGCCACGCTCAACTCGGCGGTGTTCACCGACGGCTCGTTCGTCTACATCCCCAAGGGTGTGCGCTGTCCGATGGAGCTGTCGACCTATTTCCGCATCAACCAGGAAAATACCGGCCAATTCGAGCGCACGCTGATCATCGCCGACGAGGGCTCTTACGTCAGCTATCTCGAGGGCTGCACCGCGCCGATGCGCGACGAGCACCAGTTGCACGCCGCGGT
>JBFKGW010000491.1:0-2634 GCA_041633145.1 Alphaproteobacteria bacterium | reverse complement strand
GTCATAGCGAAGGTCGCAAAGAAGGTCTCGAAGCGGGGCACGGAGAAGGTGAAGAAGGCCACGGTCACGGACACGAAGAAAACCACAACAATCCCGAAGCCGCGCGACGGCATGTCGCAGAGACGATCGCGCGTTATCGGGACACTTTGGAGGCCTACGAGCAACTGGTAGCCGAGGGACCACCGGCCGATCCCGCGCTTGACGCCAACCTGCAGAAGGCAGGCGAGGCGCTGATCGCCAAAAGCGACACACTTTTGACGACCGCTGGCAGCAACTTCGAACCCGGCGAAATTCTCGAACAACGTGAGCAGTTCGAACGGTTGGAAAGAGAATTTCTCCGTGCGATCGAAGCGGCGCTGTCAGATCAAAAAGCGAAATACGCCCAGGAAGAAGCGACGATATTTGCCGGCATTTCGAAGGTTTCCAATGGCGGCTGGATGGCGTTCCTGGCGATTTCGGCGTTCGTTCTCATTTTCGGTGGTTTCGTCGCCCGCGCCATCAGCAGACCAGCGCAAGCGCTCGCCGACGGCGTTCAGGCGGTTGCCGGCGGCGAGTTGTCGGTGCGGCTCGATATGAACCGGTCCGATGAACTCGGCCAGGTTGCCGCAGGTTTTGACAGCATGGTGGAACGGCTGCAGGAAAAGGATGCCACTCTGAACCAGCGTATTTCCGACCTCGACGATGCCCGCGACCACCTTGCCCGGCTGAATGCCAAGCTCGAAGAGCGCACGGCGCAACTGACGGTCTCGATGGAAGAAGCCGAGGCCGCGAGTCTTGCGAAGTCCCGGTTCCTGGCGAATATGAGCCACGAGTTGCGCACGCCGATGAATGGTGTCCTCGGCATGGCCAGTTTGATGCTGGAGACCGAGCTGTCGGCGGAACAGCGCATTCAGGCCGAAACCATCCGGCAATCGGGCGAAATGCTGCTTTCGCTGCTCAACGATATTCTCGATTTGTCGAAGATCGAAGCCGAACGTATCGAACTGGAAGAGGTAAATTTCAACGTCTCGGAGTTGCTCGAATCTCTAACGCCCTTCTGGCAGTCTCAAGAACGGGCGAAAAATCTGAAATTCTCAATCGAGATTTCGCCCGACGTCTCCTCGGTCGTGAAGGGCGATCCCACCCGCATCCGGCAGATATTGTTCAACCTGGTCGGCAACGCGGTCAAGTTCACCGAACAGGGCGGCGTCAAGCTCGCCGTTTCCCAGCAAGAGCGGACGGGTGGCGAGCTCGAATTACGCTTTGACGTCGCCGATACCGGCATTGGTATAGAACCCGAAGTGCAGTCCCAGCTATTCAAAAACTTCACCCAGGCCGACACGTCGACAACGCGCAAATACGGCGGAACCGGCTTAGGTCTTGCGATCAGCAGGAAATTGGCCGAGTTGATGGGCGGCCAGATCGGCCTCGAGAGTACGCCGGGCGAGGGATCGACCTTCTGGTTTACCGTTCGCTGCGCCAAGGGCGATCCCAAAACCATCGAGGTCGAGAACGACATTGCCGACGCCGACAGCGGCGCAACGCCAGAGGGCGGCCGACCGCTGCGCATCCTCATTGCCGAGGATGATCACGTCAACCAGCTGGTCATCCGCGCCATGCTGGAAAAGACCGATCACCAAATCGATATTGTCGGCAACGGCGTAGAAGCGGTCGCCGCGGCGATGCGCGCGCCCTACGATCTGGTTTTGATGGACGTGCAGATGCCCGAGATGGACGGCGTGACCGCGACCGAGAAGATTCGCGAAATGCCGGGCGAGGCGGGCAAGATTCCGATCATCGCGCTGACCGCGAACGCCATGGTCGGCAGCCGCGAGGCCTATCTGGCGGCCGGCATGACGGATTATTTGACCAAGCCGATCAGGCCGCAGACACTTCTCGAGACGATCACCAAATACAGCGGCGCGGGACGCAAAGACGCCGCTTAGGCCATCGCCGATCGGGTCGAGGTCGCCAAGCGACCGGAGCATTACCTACATCGCCAATGCAGACAAACCGGTGCGGGCCGGCTATTGCGCCGGTCCGTTTCGCGCCGCGCTTTCGAGACGCTGCGCCTCGGCGATCTGCTCCGCAGTCATTATTGTGGCGACGGCACTCCGGCTTCGCGCCGCTTCGCCATGACCCTGCGCGGCAGCGCGGTCAAACCACAGGTGCGCGAGCACCAGGTTCTTCGGCACGCCAATACCGCTGAGGAACAAAAGGCCAAGCCGATATTGCGCCTCGACGTGGCCCCGAATGGCGGCCGCATGGTACCAGCGCGCCGCCTCGGCATAGTTCAACGGTACGCCCAGGCCCTGATCGTACATCGCGGCGAGCCGGAACTGGGCATCCCGTTGTCCTTGTGCTGCCGCCTTGCGGTACCAGTTCGCCGCTTGGCGCTGATCGCGCGGCACCCCTAGTCCGCCGTAGTACAAGGCGCCGAGGCTGACCTGGGCGGACGCGTCGCCCTGTTCCGCCAACGGCCGCCAGTCGGCCTGCGCGGTGGCATAGTCGCCGCGATTATAGGCGGCCAGGCCCCGATCGAAGTCGGGCGCGCTGTCGCAACCGGCCAATAGGGTGATTAGAGTGAATAAGGCGGGCAAATGGCGTCTCATGGCGCTAGCCTAGCACCGTTCTGTCGCCAATAAGAAGCGACGC
>JBFKGW010000490.1:0-2637 GCA_041633145.1 Alphaproteobacteria bacterium | reverse complement strand
CCAGCGCGGCCAGATCGGCCGGCGGCGCCTCATCGAGGTCGGCGGCCCGCGCGTCGAGCAGTGTATCGAAGCACACCCGGTCTAGGCCGTATTGCCGCACCGCCGCGCTCAGCCCTTCGACTACCGGATGCTCGCGCACCTCGCCTTGGTAGATGCCGTCGATCGCTTCGCGCCACCATTCGAGCCGAATCTGGCCGAGGATCGGCTCGTTGACCACTTCGCGCGTTCGCGCCACTTCGGCGTTGAAGGCATAGAGCGCAAAGATCGCCTCACGCCGGTCGGCGGGCGCGAACAGCGCGGTCAGATAGCGGTCGTGGTCGTGGTCGCGGACCTCGCGCGCGCAATAGGACAGCGCCGCCTCGCCGCTACTCATGATCCCGATCCGAAAGAAGCGTCATCCGTTAAGTCCATGCCGCAGCGCAAAAAACGGACACATAGGTTCGCCGCAACAATTTTGCTATACTTTGATTCGGTTTTCGAAACGGGGGAGCCCATCGATGAAAAATCCATTGGAATCATTGCCAACGACGGTGGTCTTGGGCGTGATCTTGACCGTAATTATGGTCTTGGTCGCCCTTGGCATCGGCGGCGGCGGCGCTTAGGCACGAGGAGAGGAGATTGATATGGTTATAGACGATCCTTTCCTACTGCATCTCGTTCGCTGGTTTCATGTAATCAGCGGTGTCATGTGGATTGGCCTGTTGTGGTACCTCAATTTTGTCCAGGTGCCGACAATGCCAAAGATCCCCGATGAGCTGAAGCCGGCGATCGGCAAACACATCGCTCCGGCAGTGCTTTTCTGGTTCCGCTGGAGCGCCGCCTCGACTGTCGTCTGGGGCCTGCTGCTGGCCTGGATGCAAGGCACGCTCGGCTCGTGGCTGGCGATCGGTCTGGCCGGCGGCTCGGCGACCGACGCCATGATCGGCATCGCCATGTGGTTCGGCCTGATCATGGCATTCAACGTCTGGTTCGTCATTTGGCCGAACCAGAAGGTGGCACTCGGCATTGTCGATGCGCCCGACGAGGCCAAGCCGAAGTCGGCGCGCAAAGCGATGCTGTTCTCGCGCACCAACACGCTACTGTCGATCCCCATGCTGTATGGCATGGTCGCCGCGCAAAACGCACCGTTCGTCTAAACGCGCGCATTATCGACATGAGACAAGCGGGGCCCTCGGGGCCCCGCTTTCATTTGTGCAGGCTCGCGGTCAATCCACCGCGACCAGCGCGGCGGCAACCTGCCGGTTCTCGCCGAGCAGAACGTTATAAGTGCGCACGGCCGCGCCGGTATCCATCGGCTCGACGACGGTTCCCACCGCACGCAGCGCGGCGCGCAACGCCGGCGGCACCAGCTGTAAGCGCGCGCCACACCCGAGCAACAACAACTCGACCTTGGCATCGGCGAACAGCGACGGCGGCATCGTTAGCTCGTCGATCTGCGTGAAATCGGCGACGTCCCAGGCAACCACGTGCGTCGGCAGGATGATCAGCGACCCCTTGTGGAGCACGCCATCGACCCGAAACCCGCCGGCGCCATAACCGTCTATAGCGGGTGGCCGTTCCAATGCTTCGGGTTGGTTGGGTGGCGTGCCTTCGGTAGCCATATAATTTCGGCGTATACGCCCTAGTCGTCGGAAGAATCGGCGGTCGTTGATTGCGCCGCGTCTTCGCTTTCTTCCGCCTCGTCGGCACTGGAGAAGGCGTCGCGGCCGAGCTTGAGCAGCAACAGCGCCGGCACCGCGACGAATATCGACGAATAGGTGCCGATTAAGACGCCCCAAATCATTGCCAGGGAGAAGTCGCGAATGATCGGCCCGCCGAGAAACGACAAGGCTAACAACGCGATCAGCGTCGTCACACTGGTCAGGAAGGTCCGCGACAACGTGCGGTTGGCGGCGAGGTTGAGCAACTCGGGGATCGGCATCTTCTTATAACGCCGCAGTTCCTCGCGCACCCGGTCATAGATGACGACCGTATCGTTGATCGAGTAGCCGGCAATGGTCAGGACCGCCGCCACCGTTGCCAAGTTGAACTCCAGCTGGGTGACTGCAAACAAGCCGATAGTGGTGATCACGTCGTGGGTCAGCGCCATCACCGCGCCGACGCCAAACTGCCACTCGAAGCGGAACCAGATGTAGATCAGGATCGCGCCCAAGGCGAGCGACACCGCCAGGATTGCCGCGCGGATCAGCTCGGCGCCGATGGTCGGGCCGACCGACTCGGTGCGTCGGTATTCGGTGACGACATCGCCCAACGTCTCCTTGATCGTCGCGATCGCCTTTTGATTGGCTTCCTCGCCACCTTCCTGCTGCTGGACCCGGATCAGCACGTCGTTGGGCGCGCCAAACTCCTGGATCTGCACCTCGCCCAGAGCCAAGCCGCCAAGACTGCGCCGCAATGCGGGGATATCGGCGGGACCTTGGGTTTCGATCTCGATCAGGATGCCGCCGCGGAAGTCGATGCCGAAGTTCAGGCCCGGCGCCACCGCCGTCACCACCGACAACAGCGCGAGCAAGGCCGAGAGGACGACCGCCGCCCGGCGCCAGCGCATGAAGCCGAACGAGGTCTGGGTCGGCACCAGCCGCAGCTTCAGCATCGCCCGCTCCTCAGATCGGCAGGGCCGCCGGCCGGCGGCGCCTG
>JBFKGW010000489.1:0-2639 GCA_041633145.1 Alphaproteobacteria bacterium | reverse complement strand
TGCCAAAGCATACGCACCGCCAGCACGAAGGCGAGCGCGGGCACAAGGACTTGAATATGGGACAAGACACCGCGGGTCTCGTCGTCGAACCAGCGACCGTAGAATTCGGGCGCCGTATGGGCGACCCCAATTAAGATGGGGGCCAGCGCCAACGGCGCGACGAGCCACAGCCACGGCGAGACGTGGTCGGCTTCCCATTCACTGTAAAAAGCGGTTTCCTGCATGATCCAGCTAAAGGTTTAACCGATTGGCAGCGCCGCGACCATAAGCATTCGCAGCGCCGCCACGGTAAATCCTAGAGGAACTTGCGGATGACATCCGTGACCTCGGGCGCCCTGAGGTAGCCGTAGGACTTGTGATTAATGCCGCCGTAATCATTGATCACCAGATCGTCGTGCACGCGCACGCCGCGGTCGTTCGGTTCGTAGTCGTTGGAAAGATAGACATCGAAGGCGACGGGATCTCTCCGGTCGGCAAAATTGGTCCATTGCTCGACGACACTCGGCGTGCGCACCAGCGGATTTTCCTCTCGGATCTTGAATTTTACATGCGGCAGACCAAGCGGAGAGCCAATCGTTACAAAGTGACCCACCCGATAATTTGGGTCCTCTCGACCGATCTCGCGGAGCACGTCGTAGGCAATGATGCTGCCCATGGAGTGGGCAATCACCATGGTTCGATCGCTCCGGTTTTGCTGCAGTGTCTCCTTGAGCCGGCGCCGCAGCTCGGTGCGAATATCCTGCTGTTGGTAGTACCGATCCAAATCTGGCAGCTTTCCTTCGAGCACGTGATTGGCGGTATCGGTCATGCCGGTTAGTTCTTTGGCCGCATCGATCACCGATCCCCCGATGTCCAGGACGCCGGCCACCACATCGTCGAACCAGCTGTCCTTGTATCGTTTCAGCGGCCCCCCGGCCGCGCGATAGGGCTGCTGGTCGTCCAAGATGGGTTCGGCGTACATGACATCGGCCCAATAAACGCTCGCGAACTTCGGCGACGCGGCGAGATTTCTGTTTTTCCGCAACCCTTCGACGATTGCTTTTTGCCATCCCTCCTTAAGCGTTTCGGCGGGCGGTTTGTTGGCAAGCCCGTGAACTCCGACGATGACTGACATGGCAACGGTCCTCCCTCTGCTAGATTGTCTTAAGCGTGCGTGCCCGAGCGCCACTGCCGACCCGTTAAGTCGGCTTCGGGCTGCCAGCGAACCCGGGCGACAAACTTTAACGCGACATAGTCAAAAGAAGTACCCGTTTTCGCGCGAGTAAAGATAAACTAGGTGGCAAAGCGGAATCTTGGTTGCGGCTTTAACGCTATTGGACACCGTTGGAGCCCGAGATCACTTCGAGGAGAGATGAAATGACAACCGTTTATTTCGCCACCAATCGCAACAAACAGCGCGGCAACAAGTTCGGCGACCGGTTCAATTCGGATGGACCGCATTTCTATGTCGTCGGGCGGGCCGAGGTCGCCTGGAATCAAACCGGGCCCAACGGTGAGGTGCTCGACTGGGACGATTACACCGTCACCTGGGAGACCACGCGCGAGCAAAAACCCCAAACAGCGGAACTTTCCGGCGTGCCCGAGATGCACGTCAAGGCGCAGCGCGGCGGCCGCCTCGGCAGCACGGAAATATTTCGCGAACTGCGGCAAAAAATGACCGCAGACGGTCGCGACGCGATTATCTTTGTCCACGGCTTCGCCAACGATTTTGAGAGTTCGATCGCCCGCGCGGCACAGCTTGCCGAAACCTACCTGATTAGCCCGGCCAACGGCGGCGCCCCTTACAAGCCATACGTTTTGACCTTTTCGTGGCCGTCGAACGGCAAGGTGCAGCCGCCGTGGGAATATGCCAGCGACCGCGACGACGCCGCGCTGTCGGGTCTGGCGATGGCACGCGCGCTGCGCCGGTTCGTCGACTTTCTCAATGACGGCGAACCCTGCCCCTGCCGCCTGCACATCGTCACCCACTCGATGGGCAATTGGGCGCTGCGCCATGCGGTGCTGGGGCTGCGCTCGCTGCATCAGGGCCAGACCCTGCCGAAAATCTTCGACAACTCGTTCCTGATGGCCGCCGACGAGGACGAAGACTGTTTCGAGGATTTCGAGAAGCTGCGGCTGCTACCGGAGCTGGCGCGGCGCATTCACGTCTATCACAGTGGCAACGACCTGGCCCTCGAAGTCAGCGACAAGACCAAGTTCAACATGGACCGGCTAGGCACCGACGGCCCACGCACCTTCAGCGGCATCAGCAACCGGATTGTGGCGCTCGATTGCACCGACGTCGATTTCACCGAGCTCGGCCACGGCAACCACCAGTACTATCGGCTGCGGCCGGAAGTGATCGAAGACGTGCGCCACGTGCTGTCCGGTCACGTGCCGCCGAACCAAATCCCCCGGCGCGAAGCCGTCGAGCCGGGCCGGCGCTACCGCATTCCGGCGACCGGATGAACAAACGGCGGCGCCCCACATCGATCTCGGGGGCGCCGCCGCTCGTTGCGATTTGTCTTAATGCAGGCGTTATTCGGCCGCTTTGGCGAGTTTCGCTACGCCGCCGAACAGCAGGTTCTGCAGCCATTCCGCCTGCACGCCCGAAACCTTGCCGAGATGCTCGGTGTTCGAATACAGGCTCATATGATCGA
>JBFKGW010000488.1:0-2645 GCA_041633145.1 Alphaproteobacteria bacterium | reverse complement strand
GTGATCTTGGCGTAGCCGAATTTTTCCTGGAATTCGTCGGAGATCTGGAAGGTGCGGAAGGCCTGGATCTGATCCTGCGGCGAGCCGAACCAAATGCTGTCGGAACCGTAGAGCACGTTTTCCTCGCCGATGTGCTTGACCAGCTTGCCGATGATGTGCGCCGCGGTGTCGGGGTTGCGCATCGCCTGGCGCCAGGTGCTGCCGAGCTCGGCGTAGACGTTGCTGTTGCGCGCGATGCCGTTTTCTTCGACCGAGCGGATCAGCTCGTCGACGCCCTCGCCGCGCCCGGGGTTGTAGGGGCCCTCTGGCTGGCTGGGGATGAATCCCGAGTGGTAGACGAGGAAATTCACGTCGGGGAACATCTTGGCGACGACGCCGATATCGCTCGCCAGGCTGTGCTCGTAGGATCGCCGGCCGAACGGCAAGCCCTTGTGAATGCAGATATTTTTGACGTTCAGTGCGCGCGCCTTCTCGATCAACTTGAGACCGGTGTCGTCGTGCAAAAAGAAGCCGCGTCCGTCCGGACCCCACTGGGTGTAGCACTTCCACGCCACCACGCCCCACTGCTCGGCCAGCTCGTCCATGCCTTCCAGATCGCCGGCCTGGTTAGGATTGGCGCGGCCGTGCAACAGCAGCCGGTGGGTGCCGTCCAGCTGCTCGACGATACGCCGCGTCGCATCGGCCTCCTGGATAGTCAGCAGCTCGCGCTCGCGCCGCGAGGGAATGAACGACAACACCATCATATCGGTGTCGGAATCGAGAAAGATGTCCTTGATGAAGGTATCGGAATCGCCGAGCCCGGTCCGGCCGATGCCGTTTTTGCCGACGAAATGACCCTGTACGTCGAAGACGAACTCGCGACCGCCCAATTGATCGACCGCGGCGTCGGGGTCGACCGCAGCAACCTGATCGATTTCGAAGAAGCCGCCGGTCCGCCCCGCCGCGGCGTTAGCGGCGTTAAACGCCAGCAAGGTGCTCGCCGCGCCGCACGCCGAGGTCATGAAAGCGCGGCGCGCAACGCCGCGCCGCTTGGCGTTTTCGCTCGCCGATTGCTGCGCCAATCGGTTGGCCAGACGGTTGGTCTGATCAAGCGGGATCGGCTCGAATTCGCCGTTCGACGTGGAGTCCAGCTTGATCGGCAGGCGTTTACCTTCGGGATCGTAGTTGTGCGGCATGGCGTCCTCCTCGACGGCCAGTCTGGCGATGATCGCGTAACCGGCGCAAATCACCAAATCACTAGTTGGCGACTCGCGCGTCGCGACAAAATCGGCCGCTCCAATGATTAACAAGATTAGCTGGGAAAACGGCAAAAAAGAGACTAAATCACACGCAATGGCGCGCGCCGCGCGGCGTTGTATAAACAGACCAAACGAATACCGCCGTGGCTTGGGTGCGGTGCATCCCCCGACCAGCGCCGCTTACGCTGGCACTGCCTCGGCAACCGCAAACGCACTGAACTAGGAATTACCGTTGACGACTTCGTCTGCCAATCTCGACCGCCGTTGGGGCAATGACGCCCAGATTCTGTGGCGGATTATCCGGCTTTGCCTGCGCCATCGCCTGCGCATTGCGATCGCGGTTGGCGCGACGCTGATCGCCGCGCTGTTTCAGCTTGCCGTGCCCCAATTGCTCGGCAGCGCGGTCGACGGCGCGCTCGGCCTGCTCGACGCGGAAGCCGCCTCGGAGGAGGCGGCGCGCGCGGCGCTGTTTCAGACCGCCGTGTTGTTGCTGGCCGTGTCGGTTCTGCGCGGCGTGTTCACACTGATCCACAACTACACCGGCGAGGCGATCGGCCATCTTTTGGCCTACGACCTGCGGCTCGCCTTCTACGACAAGCTGCAGCGGCTGAGTTTCTCGTTTCACGACCGGATGCACACCGGCGAGCTGATTACCCGCGGCATGCTCGACCTCGAGGGCGTGCGCATGTTCATCAGCACCGGCCTGGTCCGTCTGATCCTGCTGAGCGTGCTGATCGGCGCCGGCGCCTATCTGTTGCTCTCGGCCGACCTGTTGCTTGGCGCGCTAAGCCTCAGCTTCGTGCCCTTCGTCGCCTGGCGCTCCGCCGTGGCGCGGCTCAGACTGCGGGCGCTGTGGTTGGCACTGCAAGAGCGCATGGGCGTGATCGGCCGCATCATGGACGAAAATCTCACCGGTATTCGGGTGGTGCGCGCCTTCGGCGCCGAGGCCTACGAGCTCGGCAAGTATGGCGAAGCCGCGGACGAAGCCATGGCGCTGGCCGACCAACGCATCAAGACGCGGGTGTCGTCGACGTCGGTGATGACCTTCGCCTTTTTCATCGCCATGGGCCTGGTTCTGTGGGTCGGCGGATTGCGCATCTTCGACGACCAGATGACGGTCGGCGACCTCACCGAGTTTCTCGCCTTCATGACCATCTTGCAGATGCCGGTGCGCCAGCTTGGCCTGATGGTGAATTCGTTCGCCCGCGCCACCACGTGCGGCGGGCGGCTGTTCGCGGTACTCGACCTGGAACCGAAAATCGCCGACCGTGCCGACGCCAAGCCGCTGGAAATCAAGGATTCCCATGTGCGCTACGAAAATGTGTCGTTCGGCTATGGTGGCGACGACGCGCCGCCGGCGTTGCATGACATTTCATTCGAGGTTCGGCGCGGCCAGACATTAGGCAT
>JBFKGW010000487.1:0-2652 GCA_041633145.1 Alphaproteobacteria bacterium | reverse complement strand
CTGGCACAGCACGGACAGCCGGCCATAGGCCTTGCTGCCCGGGCTGGCGGTGATGCGCTCGGCGACTTCTTTCTGGAACATCAAGGTGAAGCCCACAAACGCCGAGGCGTGCGTCAGCCAGTTCACCAGTAGTTGGGTGGCGATGTTATAAGGCAGGTTGGCGACGACCCGGCGCGGCGGTGGCGACAGCTCGGCCAAGTTGGCGATTAGGGCATCGGCGTCGACAATCCTCAAACTGCCGGGCACGGCATCGGCCAACTCGTGCAACGCCCGCACACAGCGTTCGTCGCGTTCGACGGCGACCACGCTGGCGGCATTGGTCTCCAATAGCGCCCGCGTCAAGCCGCCCGGACCGGCGCCGACTTCGATCACGTGGACGTCGGACAAATCGCCCGCCGCCGCCGCGATGCGCCGGGTCAAATTCAGATCGAACAGGAAATGCTGGCCAAGCGATTTACGCGCGCCGATGTGGTAGCGCGCGATGACGTCGCGCAGCGGCGGCAACGCCTCGATTTGCCGCCGCCGGGTCTCGACCGACGTCATGCAGCGGCGGCCTGGTGCCGCCGCGCCGCCAACGCAGCGGCCAACTTGACCGCTTCGACGAAGCTCGTCGGATTGGCGCGGCCGGTGCCGGCGATATCGAGCGCGGTGCCATGATCAGGCGACGTGCGAACGATGGGCAGCCCCAATGTAACGTTGACCGAACGGTGAAAATCCAAGGTTTTCAAAGGGATTAGCGCTTGGTCGTGATACATGCATATAACCGCGTCGTAGGTCCGGCGAGCGGCTTCATGGAACAACGTATCGGCCGCAGCGGGCCCGTCGACCTCGATGCCGGCGGCGCGAATCTTGTCGACGGCGGGCGCGATCACATCGGCTTCCTCGCGGCCCCAGGCACCGTCTTCGCCGCCATGGGGATTGAGCGCCGAGATCGCCAAGCGGGGCCGGGCGATGCCGAAGTCTTGCCGCAGCGCAGCAGCGGTGACGATGGCGCAATGAACGATGTCGTCGGTCCGCAGCGTCGCCACCGCATTGGCCAGCGATGTGTGGATGGTGACCGGCACCACGCGCAACTCGGGACCGGCCAGCATCATTACCGGCGCGCCGTCCGCTTTGGTCGCTTTGGCGAGGTATTCGGTGTGACCCGGTTCGCTGAAGCCGGCGGCGTAAAGCGCGCTTTTTTGAATAGGGTTGGTCACCAACGCTGCGGCGTCACCACCTTGAACGAGGGCGATCGCGCGATCGATCGATTCGATAACGGCTGGCGCGTTAGCGGGGTTAATACGGCCCGGCTCGACCGGCGCCGGCAAGGACAGGGGTAAGACGGGAATGGCGTCGGGCCAGATTTTTAAGGCGTCGCCCGCAGCTGATACGGTTTTGACAGCGACCGGCGCGCCAAGAATATCGCTCAAACGCGCAATCCTATTGGGCTCGTCGATTAGCAACAGCGGCGGTAATTGGTCGGCGTGGCGAAGCCAGGCCAAGCAGGCGATTTCGCCGCCGATGCCGGCCGGCTCGCCCATTGTGACGGCGATTGGTAATTGCGGCATCGCGACGGACCGAGGCCTGGCAGCCTTCATATCCGCAGATCGATAAACGCCGACCGGCGAAGATCGCGTAAATAACGACGCGATAGCATATCGATCCGCTGCCGCAACAAAGTCTCGCGAATCTGATCGCGCGGCAGGGCACCGGCCTCTTGCCGGTCGCACACCATAATAATTTGCACGCCGGCGGGTGTGCGCTGGGGCTCGCTGGCAACGCCAACGGCTAAATCGGCGGCGACCCGGCGCAAGCGTTCGTTGAGGTCGCCCAGGCGGAACCCGGCGGGCTCGGCCGGCTGCGGTGTTCCCAATTCGCGCGCAACCTCGGCAAAATCATCGCAGTCGGTCGTCGTGGTCGCAACTTCGCGCGCTAAGGCAAGTTGGCTTTCGACATCAGCTTCCGGTGCATCCTGCGGCACCTGCAAAAGAAGTTGGCGCAGCGTGATTTGGGCATCTTCTGCGCCGGGGGTCCGCAGTTTGCGCCGATCGGTCATCCGCAGGATCAGATAACCGTCGGGGGTTTGGATCGGATCGGAGACCTTGCCAACCTCAAGCGACGCGAGCGCCTGGTTCGCCTCGTCGATCAGCTCGCCTTCTTGAATCCAGCCGATATCGCCGCCGGTTGCCGCGCTGGCGCTTTTAGAAAACTGGCGAGCGATGCCGGAAAAGTCCGCCCCAAGGCGAATCTGCGAGGCCAGACGGTTGGCCAACTCCAGCACCGCTTTTCGCTGCGCGGCGTCGTCGACCGGTAAAAGAATTTCCGACACGCGATATTGGGTCTGGCCCTCACCAGAACGGATTCGTTTGATGACGGAGTCGATCTCTTCTTCGCCGATTTCGATGGTTGGCAAGATGCGGCGTCTTACCAGTTTTTGCCAGGCGAGATCGGCGCGGATTTGCGCCAGCGCAGCTTCGGGGGAAACGCCGCGGCTGCGAACGATATCTTCGAAGCGGCCCTCCGGCATACGGTTGGCTTGTTCGATCTGGCTTACCGCGTCGTCGATCTCGCGCGTGGTAACGCGAACGTTGAGCCGTGCTGCCTCTTCGGCCTGTAGCACTTCGTCGATCAAGCCGCGAAGCACCTGCGGCACCATGCCCCGGCGCTGTT
>JBFKGW010000486.1:0-2660 GCA_041633145.1 Alphaproteobacteria bacterium | reverse complement strand
GGGCCGTGGATGCCCGACATTCTGCGCCACCGCGGCATTCCGCTCGATTTCTTCATCAACGACATGTACATGTCGACGACCGGCATCTTCGGTGTGCCGCTGGGGGTGTCGACCAGTTTCGTCTTTCTGTTCGTGCTGTTCGGCGCGCTGCTCGACAAGGCCGGCGCCGGCAAATATTTCATCGACGTCGCCTTCGCCGGGCTCGGCCACAAGACCGGCGGGCCCGCCAAGGCAGCGGTCGTCGCCTCCGGCCTGTCGGGCCTGGTGTCGGGCTCATCGATCGCCAACGTGGTGACCACCGGCACCTTCACCATTCCCTTGATGAAAAAGGTCGGCCTGCCCGCCTACAAGGCCGGTGCCGTCGAAGTGGCGGCGTCGACCAACGGCCAGTTGATGCCGCCGATCATGGGCGCCGCTGCCTTCATCATGGCCGACATCATCGGCATTCCCTATCTCGACGTAGTACGCGCCGCACTGTTCCCGGCGATCATCTCCTACATGGCGCTGTTCTACGTGGTCCATCTGGAGGCGCTAAAGCTCAACCTGCGGCCGCTGTCGAAGAGCGAGCTGCCGCCGCTGCTCAAAACCTTCTTGAATGGCCTGCATTATCTGGTGCCGCTAATCGTCTTGATCTATTTCCTGGTGATCGTACGGTTCTCGCCAATCACGTCCGCGCTGTTTGCCATCGAGGCGCTGGCGGTGATCATGCTGGTGCAGCGCCCGATCATCGCCTATCTGGCGCTGGGGGCGCAAAAGAAGGCCGGCAACATCGATGCCGACGCCCAACTCATGCCGATTCTGGGGGCCGCCTTCCTCGATGGGGTCAAGGATATCTGGGAAGGCCTGATCGCCGGCGCCCGCTCGATGATGAGCGTCGGCGTCGCTACCGCAGCGGCCGGCATCATCGTCGGCGTGGTGACCAGCACCGGCCTGGTCGGCCGGTTTGTGCAGCTGATCGACGTGGTCTCGTTCGGCAATGTCACGATTATGCTGGTGCTGACCGCGGTGACCAGCATGATCCTCGGCATGGGCTTGCCGACCACCGCCAACTACATCCTGATGGCGACCCTGACGGCACCGGTGATTGTCGAGTTGGGCGGTAATGCGGGCCTGGTGTTCCCGCTGATCGCGGCGCACTTGTTTGTGTTCTATTTCGGCATCCTCGCCGACGACACGCCGCCGGTCGGGCTCGCCGCCTACGCCGGCGCCGCGATCGCCCGTTCGGATCCGATCAAGACTGGCGTGCAGGGCTTCACCTACGATCTGCGCACGGCAATTTTGCCGTTCGTCTTCATCTTCAACACCGAGTTGTTGATGATCTCCGGCGTTGCCGCTAACGGCGACATCATATGGCTCAACAGCATTCCGGCGTTGATTTGGGTGTTCGTTGTTTCGTTGTTCGCCATGTTCGCCTTTGCCTCGTTCATGCAAGGCTACTTCGCCGACGACTGCAACTGGCTTGAACGGCTGATCCTGTTGGCGCTCGCCATCCTGATGTTCCGGCCGGCGCTGATCTCCGAAGACATCGGTCTGGCGCGCGAAGTCATCCAGGCGGTGGCGCTGGCGCTCTATATCCTGATGTACCTCTATCAGAAACGCCGGCGAAAACAGCGCCAACCCGATGCGCCGGCCGCGCAGGCCGGGTAAAGGTGGCCGACCGAAGGAGAGCCCATGTACAAAAACATCCTGTGTCCCATCGACTTGAACGAAGAAAGCTCCTGGGCGAAGGCGCTGCCGACCGCGGTCGAGTACTGCAAGAGCTTCGGCGCCACCCTGCATGTGATGAACGTGGTGCCCGATTTCGGTATGTCGGTGGTGGGCTCGTATTTTCCCGAGGACTTCCAGCAAAAAGCGATCGAGGCCGCGCGCGAGCAGCTGCACACCTTCGTGCGCCAGCACGTGCCCGAGGGCGTGAAGGTGCAGCACATCGTCGCCAACGGCACGACCTACGACGAGATTCTACGGGTTGCCCGTGAGATCAAGGCCGATCTCGTCCTGCTCGCCTCGCACCGGCCGGAACTGAAAGACTATCTGATCGGCCCCACTGCGGCGCGCGTGGTGCGCCACTTCGAAGGTTCGGTGCTGGTGGTGCGGTAGGGTTTGGCTTTACCGGCCTCATCCTTCGAGACGGGACTACCGGCCCTCCGCAGGATGAGGGATTTAGTTAAACGCCCGGACGGCCTCATCCTGAGGAGCAGCCCGCAGGGCGGCGTCTCGACGGGCGAGGCCGTTACGCCGGCCGGCCCCCCGCGCCGAGACGTTGCCAACCCGCCGCGTGGTGTGTATTACAACCGCCGCGGTCGGGGAGTAGCTCAGCCTGGTAGAGCACTACGTTCGGGACGTAGGGGCCGGAGGTTCAAATCCTCTCTCCCCGACCAAATTTTTACGATTTTTCAGTCAGTTATTCACAAAGCTAGTTTAACTAAAATTCTACAGTTAGTAGACGTTGCCAAATATTGCCAAAAATCAATCGAGTTTCGCGCAGCCTCATTGATTGCCTGGGTCTTAAGTTATTGAAAAATCGTAAGTCTGCTATACCAAGTCTCAACCACTGCAATTGAAAACGTAGTGGTCTAAATTCGAGCCCAGATATACTACCTTCGCCTTTTTATTGAATGGAATCTGACCGGCAGACGTTTCACGCCTGATCGTGCGAGCGC
>JBFKGW010000485.1:0-2663 GCA_041633145.1 Alphaproteobacteria bacterium | reverse complement strand
TGGATGGTCACGTCGAGGGCCGTCGTCGGCTCGTCGGCGATCAACAGGGCCGGGCGGCAGACCAGCGCCATGGCGATCATGGCACGCTGGCGCAAGCCGCCGGACAATTCGAACGGATAGGTCTTCATCGCCCGATCCGGCTCGGGAAACCCGACCAGTCGCAGCATGTCGGTCGACAGCTCCCAACCGGATTTCTTGTCGATCTCGCGGTGCAGATGCAAGGCTTCGCTGATCTGATCGCCGACGAGCCGACGACGGCCCTCGACGTGACCATCCAAGCGCAGATATTGAAACTGATCAAAGACCTGCAAGCCGAGCTCGGCATGGCGGTGTTGATGATCACCCACGATCTCGGCGTGGTCGCCAACGTCGCCGAAGAAGTGGTCGTGTTGTTTCGCGGCAAGGTGATGGAAAGCGGGTCGCTCGCCGACATCTATAACGCGCCCGAACACCCCTACCTGAAGGCGCTATTGAAAGCGGTGCCCCGTTTCGATCTGGCCGAGGACGAGCGGCTGGTGCCGCTGCGCGAGATCAAGGCGGAAGCCGGCCACCTGATGGCGGAGAAGGCGCCCTGGCCGGACGGCGCCGATGCGGTGGGGCCGTTGTTGTCGGTAAAGCAGTTGTCGAAGTCGTTCCAGATCCGCAAGGGCAGCTACTTCGGCAAAGCGAAAGCGCGCACGGTCGTCGCAGTCGAGGACGTTAGTTTCGAAATCAAGCGCGGCGAATGCCTCGGTCTAGTCGGCGAATCCGGCTGCGGCAAGACGACCGCATCGAAGATGATTATGCGCGCGCTCACACCCGACAGCGGCAGCGTGGTCTTCAACGATCACGGCACTCTGGTCGATGTTTTGGCGCTCAATGGCCGCGACTTGAAGGAATTTCGCAAAAAGATTCAGTTCATCTTCCAGGATCCGTTCGGCTCGCTGAACCCGCGCATGACGGTGTACGAAATCATTACCGAGCCGCTGGTGATCCACGAGGTCGGCACGCCGGAAAGCCGCGCCGAGACGGTCCGCGAGTTGATGCGCCTGGTCGGCCTCGACCCGCGTTTCTTGAACCGCTATCCGCACAGCTTCTCGGGCGGCCAGCGCCAGCGTATCGGCATCGCCCGGGCGTTGGCGCTGAAACCCGACTTGCTGATCTGCGACGAACCGGTCAGCGCGCTCGATGTCTCGATCCAGGCGCAGATCTTGAACCTGCTGAAAGATCTCCAGGAAGCGCTCGGCCTGACCTACCTGTTCATCAGCCACAACCTCGCGGTGGTCGATTACATCGCCGACCGGATCGCGGTGATGTGCATGGGCCGGCTTGTGGAGATGGCGCCGCGCGCCGAGCTGTTCCGCAATCCGGTGCACCCCTATACGAAAGCGTTGCTCGCGGCGGTGCCGGAACCGGATATCCACAATCGACTGGACCTGTCGGCCCTGATGGAGGGTCGCGCTTCCGCGCCCGAAGCGTGGCCAGAACCGTTTACCATCAACGGTCAAGCCAACCCTCGCCTAATCGAGTTGAAAGAGAATCATTTTGTGCGCGCCGACCCTGAGCGCGGCGCAGTACTGGAGGTCACATGAGCGTACGTCAGAATCTGATCGATCGCTGTCTCGCGCCCTGTTTCGTCTTGGCGCTTGCGGCGGCCGGCGTGGTGGCGGCCCAGGCCGGCGAACCGCCGGCGCTTGCCGCGCGCGTCGATGCCGGTGAGCTGCCGCCGACGGCGCAACGGCTGCCCGAGACGCCGCGCGTGGTCGAAGTCGGTTCGGTGGGCCGGCACGGCGGCGATCTGCGCATCTCGATGGCGAAGGCGCGCGACACCCGCATGATGACCGTCTATGGCTATGCGCGGCTGGTCGGCTACGACAAGAAATACAATCTGGTTCCCGATATCCTCGAATCCTTCGACGTCGAGGAAGGCCGGATCTTTACCCTTCGCTTGCGCAAGGGTCACAAATGGTCCGACGGCCACCCGTTTACCACCGAAGATTTCCGCTATTGGTGGGAAGACGTCGCCAACAACAAGGACCTGGCGCCGCTCGGCCCGCCGATCATAATGAAGGTGGACGGGCAACCGCCGAAGGTCGAGATCATCGACGACCACACCATCCGCTACGCCTGGCAGCGGCCCAATCCGTCGTTCCTGCCGCGACTGGCCGGCGCCCGGCCACCGTTCATCTACCGGCCGGCGCATTATCTAAAACAGTTTCATGCCAAATACGCTGAGCCGGAAGAGCTAGAGAAGACGATTAAGAAGCGGCGCATGCGCAGCTGGGCACCGCTGCATAATGCGCTGGACAATATGTACAATTTCGACAATCCGGAATTGCCGTCGCTACAGCCGTGGCTGAATACCGGCCGCCCGCCGCGCCAGCAGTTCGTGTTTGTCCGCAACCCCTATTTTCACCGGGTCGATCCCGAAGGTCAGCAACTGCCCTATATCGACCGGGTGTTGATGAACATTGCCGACGCAAAACTGATCCCGGCGAAAGCCGCCGCAGGCGAAGCCGATCTGCAGGCGCGCAACCTGTTCATGAGCCACTACACTTTCCTGAAGCAATCGGAAGAGAGGAAAAATTACGATACATTTCTCTGGAATACGGCGCTCGGATCGAAGGTTGCCCTATATCCCAACATGCACCACAAGGATCCGGTGTGGCGCGAGCTGTTCCGCG
>JBFKGW010000484.1:0-2667 GCA_041633145.1 Alphaproteobacteria bacterium | reverse complement strand
AATTCGCGGTGAATGCGCGGATCGATTGCAAACAATCTCGACACCTAGCCGAACTGGGCGGTGGCCGTCATGGCGACGGTGTCGTCGTTGCGCACGGCTTCCAACTCGACCGTGCCCCCATTCGCTTTGGCGTCACCCGGCTGACCGACCAGGTGGAACGGCCACGGCTCAAAGATCGGCGCCCGGCCGCGGAAGCTGTACTCGGTCATCGGCGAAGCCATGCTCGCGCGCGCCAGTTCCGAAAGCAGCAGCGCGGTCAGCGGACCATGCACGACCAGGTCGGGATAGCCCTCCTCGTTGCGCGCATAGTCGGCGTCGTAGTGGATGCGGTGGCTGTTGAAGGTCAGCGCCGAGAAGCGGAACAGCAGCACCGGATCGGCCTTGACCTCGCGGTGCCAGGCGCCTTCGGGCGGTGTGAAGTCGTCGGGGCCCGGCGCCGGCGTTTGGCCGCCGCCGGCGATGTAAATGATGTCGTGGGTGTCTTCGACGCAGAGCGCGCCGCCTTGTTCGATCTGGTACTGCGCGGTCGCCAGCACCATGCGGCCGGCGCGGCCTTCCTTTTCGTCGAGGCGGGTGATGGTTCCGGTGCGGGTGGCTGGCTGGCCGATTACCAGTGGCGCATGAAACTTGACCCGCTCGCCGGCGAACATGCGGCGCTGCAGCTCGACCGGCGGGAAGAAACCGCCGCGCTCGGGGTGGCCGTCGAAGCCGATTTTGGCGGTCGGCGCGCGGTGCAAAAAGAACAGCCAGTGCCACATGGACGGCAGTTCGCCGCCGTCCTCGAACGTCGTCTCGTCGATGTCGAGCACGTTGGCGAATTTGCGCACCTGGGTCAGGTCTACCGTCTCGGTGGCGGTTTCGACAATCGGCGTCCAGTCGCCGTAGCTTATGTCTGGATTAACTTCCATCATTCGACTCCCGCGACGATGCCGCGATCATGCAGCTTGCCGATCTCGCCATCGCTAAGGCCGAGCTCCTCGGCCAGGATTTGATCCGTGTGCTCACCCAGCCGCGGCCCGCGCGGATGGCTGCGTTCGACCGCACCGAACTGGTGCGGTGCGCCAGGCATCAAATAACTGCCGATGCCCGGCTGCTCAACCTCTTGGAACAGCGGGTTGGCGGTGGTGCAGCGGGGATCTTCGGCGACCATCTGGGAGAAGGTCTGGTAGGGCCCCCAGCACACATTGTTCCCGTCGAACGCAGCGCGCGCCTCGGCCAGAGTGTGGGCGGCGCACCATGCGCCGATCAGCTCGCCGATCGGCACGCGCGCCTCGAAGCGGTGCTCCTCACGCGTGAAATCGAGGCCCAGGTCGGCTTCCAACTTTGCCATGGCGTCGACGGTCTCTGTCGCCTCGACCAGTTTCTTCCACTGCGCCACCGAGACCGCGATGATCATCACTCGGCGGCCGTCGCTGGTGGCGAAATCGGCGCCATAGCTTCCGTAGACGTGGTTGCCGATATTGGGACGCTCCTCGTTGTTGATCTGCACCTCGCCGATATAGCCGAGATTGCCCACCGTGGCGAAGGCGACATCGGCGAGCGAGAGCTTGATGTGCTGGCCTTCACCGGTCAGGCGGCGGTGGCGCTCGGCGGCGAGAATACCGGTGGCGGCGGCGTAGCCGGTCGACACGTCCCAGCCGGGGAACACGTGATTGACCGGGTTTTTGTCGGCGCCGGGACCGGTAATGAACGGGAAACCAACGGCCGCGTTCACCGTATAATCGACCGCGACCGAGCCGTCGGGGTTGCCGATAATATTCATCGCGATCAAATCGTTACGCCGGGTTTTTAATGTTTCGTAGTCGAGCCAGCCGCGCATTGGAAAGTTGGTCGACAGGATGCCGCGGTCATCGCCCGGCGCGGTGATCAGTTCGCTCAACAGCTCCTGGCCCTCGGGCTGGCGGAAGTCGACCACCAGCGAGCGCTTGCCCTTGTTGAGGCTCGCCCAATAGATGCTCAAGCCGCTATGGGCCATCGGCCAGCGCCGGTAATCGATGCCGCCGCCGGGCAGATCGAAGCGGATCACCTCGGCGCCCATCTGCGCCAGGGTCATGCCGCACAAGGGCGCGGCGACGAAGGCCGAGCCTTCGACAATGCGCAATCCGGAAAGTATGCCGTTCATGGTTACGGGTCCGAGAAGATATCGTCGAAATGATATGGTATTCCGTGGTCGCCATCCGCGCGGACAGCGCGCCATCATAACACCATTCTTAGCCCGGCAACGCCAGCCCAGGGAACGCCAAGCATGACGGAAAATGCGCCATCACCCGACGACCTCGCCGCCGCGGCGCTGCGCGAGGTCCACGACTTCCACGCCTTTCTGGCCGATTGGTTCGCCGGCCGCGTGGCGGCAGATGACGCTACGCTACAGGAACAATTCCGCCGGTTCGCGACCGACATGCAATACGTCAATCCGAGCGGTGGCGTCGGTGACACGAAGAGCATCGAGACGGCGCTCGCCAACGCCCACGGCAGCGCGCCATCGGTGGCAATCGACGTGCGCAACGCCACGGTGCGCCGCGCCGGCGCGGGGTCGGTGCTGGTGACTTATGAAGAACACCAGAGCGGCGGCGAGCGCGACAACAAACGGCTCACGACGGCGCTGTTCGTGCCCAAGACGGACGCACCGAACGGTGTGGGCTGGTTTCATGTGCACGAAGTGTGGTT
>JBFKGW010000483.1:0-2676 GCA_041633145.1 Alphaproteobacteria bacterium | reverse complement strand
GCGGCAGTCCACGCGAAAGACGGCGTGGCGCGATGCGGAGACATCGGGCAAGCCGTCTGACAAAGTGGCGGCCCGCCGATCGCCAACCCGAAGGGGCAGGCGTATTTGCACCAATACCAGCGGGCTTCGGCTCGAGCGTAGCTTCAGCTATGCTCTCCGCCGAATCCCTTGGTCTTGTCACAAAACCGCTCTGCCAGAATGGTTCAATCTCGTGGGATACCGCTCTTAATTCGCGATCAAAACAAGGAAAATTACGATGGAAGCGTCAGTCAGTTTCATGTCCGACGGGTTCAAGCTCGCCGGTATTCTGCATACGCCGGACGATCTGGCGGCCGGCGAAAAACGCGCTGCGCTGCTGGTGCTGCACGGTTTCGGAACCGGTAAGGACGGCTCGACGCCGGAGATACTCGCCAACATGTTTTGCGATTGGGGCTATGTGGCGCTGCGCTTCGATATGCGTAGTTGTGGTGAGAGCGAGGGTCAAAAGGGACTGCTGCGCTGCCTCGATCAGGTGGAAGATACGCGCAACGCGCTGACCTGGCTGGCCGAACAGGACGGCGTCGACCCCACGCGCATCGGCGTCATCGGCCACAGCTTCGGCGCTGCGGTAGCGGTGTACGCGGGCGGTGTCGACGAGCGCATCGCCGCGGTGATTTCGTCGTGCGGCTGGGGCGATGGCGAGAGCAAATTCAAGCTGCAGCATCCCGGCGACGCCTGGCTGAAATTCACCGAAGCGCTGGCGGAAGGCCGGCGGCGGCGCGAGGCCGGCGAACCCGATCTGATGATGGCGCGCTGGGACATCGTGTCGATCCCCGAACATCTGCGCGCCAACATGGGTGATAACGTGACCATGGAGTTTTTCTCCGAGACGGCGCAGAGCATGTACGACTTCCGCGCCAACGACGTCGTCGGCAACATTGCGCCGCGCCCGCTGCTGTTGTTCCATGCCGCCGACGATTCAGTAACGCCGACCGAGCAGTCGCTGCAGCTGTTCGAGCATGCCGGCCAGCCCACCGACCTGCTGCTGCTGTCGGGAGTCGACCATTTTCCGTTCTCGGTCGGCAACGACCGGCCGCGCGATGCTCTGCGCGACTGGCTCGATACCTATTTCCCGGCTTAAGCATCGCCTGCCGCTGGGATAAGCTTCGAACGAAAGATAAAGACGAAACGGGAGGAACAGTTCGATGGGTTATGAAATTTATACGCCGACCGCCGAAGAGGTTGACGCGCGGATCGGCCGCTTCGAAGACCTCGATCCGATGTCGACCACCGACGATCTCGCCTGGGTGCCGCGCGAAGCGTGGGAGATCTTCTTCGCCCAGACGATCAAGGCGGTCATTCTCGAAGACACCAAGAGCCCGTTCGGCAACAAGGCACCGATCATCGGCGCGCACGGCACCACCATGTTTATTTCGGAGATGCCGCCGGGGCAGGGGCCGTGCCTGCACTCGCACAACAACACCTTCGAGACCTTCATGGTGCTGCAAGGCACGATCGAATATCGGGTCGGCGATCCGGTCGTGCACAAGCGGGTGCTCAATCAGTGGGACGTATTTTCCTGTCCGCCGGGGATCTATCGTGAGTTCAGCAACGTCGGCGACGACACGGCGTTTCAGCTCACCGTCCTGACCGGTCCGGTGGAGCGCGACGATGTGTCGATGCCGGATTCGGTCCGCCAACGCGTCGCCAAGGAATTCGGTGATGAGGTCGCCGACGCGTTCGGCGCGCTAATGCCGTTCGACCCGCCGTCGGCGTAAGACGGGGGCTCGGCCGATGCCTGTAATTTCGGCGAACGGCATTCAACAATATTACGAGATCGCCGGCGATGGCCCGCCGCTGTTGCTGGTCGCCGGCATGGGCGGCACGGCAAACTATTGGGCCGAGCAGGTCGATGCGTTCGCCGAGCACTATACGGTGATCACCTACGATCAGCGCGGTACCGGCCGGTCCGACCATACGCCGGTCGCCGGGATAGAGCAGTTGCGCGACGATGTGCTGGCGCTGCTCGACGCGCTGGGCTTCGCGCGAGTCGATTTCGTCGGCCACTCGACTGGCGGCAACATCGCGCAGATTGTCGCCATCGAAAATCCCGAGCGATTGGCCAAGCTGGTGATCTACGCCAGCACCACCCACGGCGACGCCTACCGCAGCAAGGTCTGGCGGGTCCGCCGGTCGATCCTCGAAACGCAAGGGCCGGCGCTCTACGGCGACATGACCAGCCTGATGCTCTATCCGCCGCGGTGGATCGTCGACAACGCCGAGAAACTCGAACAACAACAGGCGGCGCAAGTGAAAATGCTGGCGCCGGTCGAAGTGATGACCAGCCGCATCGAAGCGGTGCAGGCCTTCGACCGGCGCGACCAGTTAAGTCGCATCACCACGCCGACCCTGGTGATCTGCGCGAAGGACGATTCGCAGACCCCGTTTTATTTTTCAGAAGAGCTGGCGGCGCGGATCCCATCCGCCGAGCTGATCCTGATGGACTATGGCGGCCACGCCTGTTCGCGCACGGTGCCGGACGAATTCAACCAACTCATTTTAAAGTTTCTTCAGAGCTGACACCGGAAACCTATCGCAGGAGGAGAGATATGGCACACCAGGCAATCATCCCGGCGGGCTCGGCGCCGCCGCTGGCGCCCTATTCGCCGGGCGTCAAGGCCGGCAACACGGTTTATG
>JBFKGW010000482.1:0-2693 GCA_041633145.1 Alphaproteobacteria bacterium | reverse complement strand
GCTTGCCTTGAGCTTCTTCGTTTTGGTGATCAGCGGCGTCGTGAACTTCCTGGCGCCGTCCGGGCGGATCGCCAGACAGATCGACTGGTCGCTGCTCGGTCTCGACCGTATCGCTTGGCAATCGCTCCATCTGAGTTTCGCCGCGGTGTTCATCATCGTCGCCCTGGTGCATCTGGCGTTCAACTGGCACGGCCTGCTGCATTACCTGCGCGACCGGGCGAGCCGCCACCTCAATTTGAAATGGGAGGCGGCGGTTGCCGTTGCGATCACGCTAGTTCTGATCTCGAGCGCCGTTTTGGCCTTGCCGCCGGCAAGCAACTTGCACGATCTGACCGCGCAGTTTCGCCGGACTTTCTGGACCGATGGCGGCGCCGCACCCGGCCGCGGCACGGCGCCAACGGGGCTCGGCCAAAAGGAATCGATTCCGGCAACCGACGGTCCTTCGTTACCGCAAGGCCATCCGCCGGTGCCGCCGGACAAACCCTGCAGCGATTGCCATCACGGTCAGTGAAATTGCCACCGCCATTCCGGCGACTCGGCAATGTGTCCACAATGGGCCGGTTGCCGCGGCGCGGGCCGCGATGCAAACTCAAACAGGATCGGCTTCCAACCGGCACCTACGCCCGATGCACTATCGCCAGGATGTTTCGGCCTGTCTCTCGTTGCTCAGCGAGCAGGCCGTCAACGATACCCTTAAAGACGCCGCGGCCGCACTTAAGTGGCTGCGCGCCGAGGTCGACGGCGGCACGCTCGCTGCCTTCCAGGTGTGCCGCGAAACGTCCGACCTGTCGGATCTACAGACTTTGGCGACCGGCTTGCGCGAACGCTGCGATAGCGTCGCCGTGCTCGGCACCGGCGGGTCGAGCCTCGGCGGCCAGGCGTTATGCGCGCTCTCGACCGGCACGGCGGCCCCCCGGGTTGGCTTCTTCGACAATATCGACCCCGCGACGCTGGACGCGGTTTTCGCCGGCACTGCGCCCGAGCGCTTTGGGCTGGTAATTATCTCCAAGTCGGGCGGCACCGCCGAGACATTGGCGCAGGCGCTAACCCTGGTGCCGCAATTGGCCGAACGGGCCGGCGATGGCCTCAAGGAGCGGATCGTCGTGATTACCGAGCCCGGCGACACGCCGCTGCGCCGGTTCGCGGCGGATCGGAACTTTACCATCTGCGATCATGACCCTGGAATCGAGGGCCGCTACGCCGTGTTCAGCCTGGTCGGTGTGCTGCCGGCGCTGATCGCCGGCGTCGATGCGGCGGCGGTACGCGCCGGTGCCGCTGCGGTCTTGTCGCAGGCCCTCGACGCGGATCGCGTGGCCGACGTGCCGGCGGCGGTCGGTGCGGCGGCGTCTGTCGCCCTGAACCAGGAACGGGGTGTCGGTATTTCGGTCTTGATGCCCTATAGCGACCGGCTGATAAAATTTAGCCAATGGTACCGTCAGTTGTGGGCCGAGAGCCTCGGCAAGGACGGCAAGGGAACCACGCCGGTGGAAGCGCTCGGCACGGTCGACCAGCATAGCCAATTGCAACTCTATCTCGACGGTCCGACCGACAAGATGTTTACGATTATTGCGCCCGATCACACCGGCACCGGCGCCACGGTCGATGCCGGCCTGGCAGAACAACTGGGACTCGATTACCTCGCCGGGCGTAGCGTCGGCGATCTGATGGCCGCCGAGCAGCAGGCGACTATCGACTCGCTGGTGAGCGCGGGGCGCCCGACCCGGGTGCTGGCGGTCGAGAAAGTCGACGCGGCGACGATGGGCGCGCTAATGATGCACTACCTGATCGAGGCGGTCATCGCCGCGCGCCTGCTGGCGGTCAATCCGTTCGATCAGCCGGCGGTCGAAGATAGCAAGGTACGCGCCCGCGACTATCTGAGGGCCGCGAAATGACCATCCGCTTGCTGCCAGAAACCGTCGTCAACCGCATCGCCGCCGGCGAGGTGGTCGAACGCCCCGCCGCCGCGGTCAAAGAGCTGGTCGAAAACGCCCTCGACGCCGGCGCGCAACAGATCGATGTGATGTTGCGCGATGGCGGTCGCACCCTGATCGCGGTTACCGACGACGGCGGCGGCATGACGCCGGACGAACTGTCGCTGGCAGTCGAACGGCACGCCACCTCGAAGCTGCCCGACGACGATTTGACCCGCATTCGCACCATGGGCTTTCGCGGCGAGGCGCTGCCGTCGATCGGCGCCGTCAGCCGCTTGACCATCACCTCGCGGCCGCGCGACGGCGAGGCTTGGCTAATTCATGTTGAGGGGGGCGCAAAAAACGCGCCGCAGCCGGGCTCCCACGCATACGGCACAAGGGTCGAGGTGCGCGATTTGTTCTATGCGACGCCCGCTCGGCTCAAATTCCTCAAAACCGAGCGCACCGAGCTCGACCATGCCGTCGACGCTGTCCAACGCCTGGCGATGGCCCATCCCGATGTCGCCTTTTCGGTCAGTGATGGCGAGCGAGTGCGGTTCGCGTGCACCAGCGAAACCGATCTCACCGGCGACGATGCGGCGCTGCTGCGCCGCCTCGCCACCGTGATGGGCCGCGATTTTGCCGACAATGCGCTTGCCATCGATGCCGAGCGCGACGGCGTTCGGCTGTTCGGTTTCGCCGGCCTGCCGACCTTGAACCGCAACACCACCCGCCACCAGTATCTGTTCGTCAACGGCCGGCCGGTGCGCGACAAGCTGCTGC
>JBFKGW010000481.1:0-2707 GCA_041633145.1 Alphaproteobacteria bacterium | reverse complement strand
TAGGGACCTTCGATACCTGTCAACTGGGCCGTAGAATTTAACGATTTCCCATTGAATATCCGGTCAATTCCGCCGCGGCCATCTAAACCAAGAGCGATTAGGAGTGAGTGATGAGCGGCGAAGGGCCAATTGTTGTCGTCGGTCTGGGATATGTCGGGCTGCCCTTGGCGGTGGCGTTGGCCAAAGACCACGCCGTGCTCGGTTTCGACATCAGCCGCGAGCGGATTGCGGAATTAAAGCGCGGCTATGATCGGACCGCCGAAGTTTCAGCCGAAGCGTTGGCGGCCGCCGACCTGGCCTTGACCGACGACCCGGCAGACATCGACGGCAGCAATGTTCTGATCGTCACCGTCCCAACGCCGGTCGGTGCCGACAAGCGGCCGGACCTTTCCGCCGTTCTGGCGGCAACCGATACGGTTGGCCGCGCATTAAAACCCGGCGCGATCGTCGTCTACGAATCGACCGTTTACCCAGGCGTCACCGAAGACATCTGCGGCCCTGCGTTGGAGCGCGCCTCGGGGCTCACCTGCGGCAAGGATTTTTTCCTCGGCTATTCGCCCGAACGAATCAATCCCGGCGACCGTGAGCACACCATCGATCGGATTACCAAAATTGTCGCCGGGCAAACGCCCGAAGTGGCGGACCGCCTTGCCGCGATCTATGGCGCGGCGAACGGCGGCGATATTTATCGGGCGCCGGACATTCGCACCGCCGAAGCCGCCAAGGTCATCGAAAACGCGCAACGCGACATCAATATCGCCTTCGTCAACGAAGTCGCAATGATCCTCGGTTCCATGGGTATCGATGCGCAAGAAGTGCTCGAAGCCGCCAATACCAAATGGAATTTCTTGCCGTTCCGTCCCGGACTGGTCGGCGGCCATTGTATCGGGGTCGATCCCTATTACTTGGCGCACGCCGCCGAGGCGGCCGGTCACCATCCCGAAATCATCCTCGCTGGCCGCCGCATCAATGACGGCGTCGGCGCCTTCGTCGCCAACAGTATCGACGCGATTATGCCACGCCGTAATGGACGCGTTCTCGTGCTCGGTTTGACGTTCAAGGAGAACGTGCCGGACCTGCGCAATTCGAAGGTAATCGATGTAATTTCCGCGCTGGTTGAGCGGGGCCACCAGGTCGACGTTCACGACCCCCACGCCGATGCCGATGAGGCCAAGACCGAGTACGGCATCGATCTGTTGTCCAGCCTCGACAACGCGAGCGATTACGACGCGGTGATCGGCGCGGTGCGGCACCGCGAATACGAGAGTTTCGAAGCGGCGGATTTGACCCGGCTCGCCGCGGCCGATGCGGTGATCGGCGATATCAAAGGCATGTGGCGCGCTCTGTCGCTGCCGCCAGGGCTGCGGCGCTGGCAGCTCTAATCTACGCCGCTTAAAAAATCACCGGGTAGTCTTCGTTGGCGCGGCGATAATCGTCGAGATGGCCGATATCGACCCAGTATTCGCGAATCGGAAACGCGAGCGTTTTCAATCCTTCCGCGCGGCACGCGGTAAACAGCGCCGGCATGTCCGAGGCTGAATCTTTGGGCAGCAGTTCCAAGGCGCGCTGGTCGAGCACATAGACGCCAGCGTTGATGAACTGGCGTGACACCGGTTTTTCACGCAAGCCGCGAATTTCGCTGTCGTCGAGATCGACCACGCCATAGGGGATCTGATACTCATACTCGCGCACGCCCATCGTCGCCGCTGCGCCGGCATCGCGGTGGAAATCGATCAAGCGGGCGGGATCCATCTTGGTCAAAATATCGCCGTTGAGCACCAGCACCGGTGAGGTGATGCCGGGTGGTAGCTGGCCGAGTGGGCCCGCCGTTCCCAGCGGCGTCATTTCGTGCAGGTAGCATATTTGTACGCCGAGATTATGACCGTCGCCGAAATGATGCTTGATGACGTCGGCCCGATAGTTGACCGAAATGAAAAAATCGTTGAAGCCGACCGCGGCGCAGCGCCGGATGATGGTCTCCAATATGGGTTGGCCACCGACGTCCAGCATGGGCTTGGGCGTGTGTTCGGTTAGCGGGCGCAGCCGGGAGCCTTCGCCGCCGGCCATGATGACGACGGGGTAGGGTTGCGGGGTCGGGCCGAGCAGTTTGTTGAGGCTGATCAGGTCGACCGCGCGGCCGGCGAAATCAACGATCGGCAAATGACGCACCCGTTCGCGCCGCATGAAGCCGATGACATCGTCGCGCGGCTGGTCGATCGTCAGGGTGCGCGGAGCGGCGTTCATAATCTCGCGCACCGGTGCGTCGGTCGTCACGCCGCGCAGGATGCCACGGCGCAGGTCGCCGTCGGTGACGGTTCCCAGCAATCGTCGCTGCTCGTCGACGACAATGCCGATTTGCTCAGCGCGGCTATTGAACCGCTTGATCAGGGTATGAATTGTCGTGTCGGGGCCGATCAAACACTGCTGCAGCAAGGATTGCGGCGCCTCGACCAGACGCAGCGGTGCCGCCTCCGACGGATCGGTACTGTTGTCTGTAGTGATCTTTGGCGCAGTGCTCATGACGTGCGCCCTAGCATTTACATAAAATGCTAAGGATTGGTTGATAGCGGCGGATTTCCGCCATTTTAACGATAAAAATCCCGGATTTCCGGGGCAGAAAATGCGCTAGACGAGGCCGGCGCTCGACGGCAAATTGAAGCCGCGCACGGCGAGATCTTCGGTCACCGGCAACGGCGCCATCGGTTGG
>JBFKGW010000480.1:0-2713 GCA_041633145.1 Alphaproteobacteria bacterium | reverse complement strand
GCCGTCGCCTCCGACATCGCCGACGAAACCTGGCTGATCTGTTTCGACGAATTCCACGTGGTCAACATCGCCGACGCGATGATCCTGGGCCGGCTATTCCAAGGCCTGTTTGAGCGCGGCGTCGTGATCGTCGCCACCTCGAACGTCGCCCCGCAGGACCTCTACGCGGGCGGCCTGCAGCGCGACCGGTTCCTGCCCTTCATCGACTTGATCTGCGAACGCCTCGACCTGCTCGACATCGGCGCCGGCGTCGATTTCCGCCTCGACCGGCTGAAGGGCCAGCCGGTCTACCACACGCCGCTCGGCCCCGCCGCCACCGAACGGCTCGATACGGCCTTCGCGACGCTGACCGATGCCGCCCACGGCGCGCCGGAGGAGATCACCGTGTTGGGCCGCACGCTGGTCGCGCCTATCGCGGCGCGCGGCGTGGCGCGCTTCAGCTTCGACAACCTGTGCCGCGAGCCGCGCGGCGCGCCGGATTTCCTCGCCATCGCCACTCATTTCCATACCGTCATGATCGACGGCATCCCCAAGCTCTCGCCGGCCGAGCGCGAGGTCGCCAAACGCTTCGTCGTGCTGATCGACGCGCTCTACGAACACCGGGTCAATTTGTTCGCCAGCGCCGCGGTCGCGCCGGCCGAGATCTACCCCGCCGGCGACACCGCTTTCGAGTTCCAGCGCACAGTCTCGCGGTTGATCGAGATGCAAGCGGAAGACTATATCGCCGCACCGCATCTGACTTAGCCTATACAGCGCAGAAACCATGCCGGAGCGCGGCTTGAACCCGCCTGTCATTCGCGTTACACACCGCGCAATCTTTGCGGTCCAACCAGCGCGTTGACGCCGCGTCCTTCCCACCGTTCACATGCCGGGACACCCCTTTATGGCACGCAAGAAAATCGCATTGGTTGGCGCCGGAAATATCGGCGGCACGCTGGCCCACCTGATCGGGCTCAAGGAACTGGGCGACGTCGTTCTGTTCGATATCGTCAAAGGTATGCCGGCCGGTAAGGCGCTCGACCTGGTCGAATCCTCACCGGTTGAAGGCTTCGACGCCGAGATGAAGGGCGCCAGCAGCTATAGCGCCATCCGGGGTGCCGATGTGGTCATCGTCACCGCCGGCGTCGCCCGCAAGCCAGGCATGAGCCGCGACGATCTGATCGGCATCAATACCGGCGTTATGAAGTCAGTCGGTGAGGGTATCAAAAAGTACTGCCCCGACGCCTTCGTCATCTGCATCACCAACCCGCTTGACGCCATGGTCGGCGTTCTGCGCGTCGCCGCTGGGTTGCGGCCGAACAAGTGCGTTGGTATGGCCGGCGTTCTCGACAGCGCGCGCTTCCGCTATTTCCTGGCCGAGGAATTCGATGTCTCGGTCGAAGATGTGACCGCCTTCGTGCTCGGCGGCCACGGCGATACCATGGTGCCGCTGACCCGCTATTCGACGGTTGCCGGCATCCCGCTGCCCGATCTGGTCAAGATGGGCTGGACGACGCAGAAACGCCTCGATGCGATCGTCGAGCGGACCCGCTTCGGCGGCGGCGAGATCGTCGAGCTGCTCGGCACCGGATCGGCATTCTATGCCCCTGCCTCCTCGGCGATCGCCATGGCCGAATCCTATTTGAAGGATAAGAAACGAGTGCTGCCGGCCGCCGCCTGGCTGACCGGGCAGTATGGCGTGAAAAACATGTATGTCGGCGTTCCGGTGGTGATCGGCGCCAAGGGCGTTGAGCGGATCGTCGAGGTCAAGTTCGACCCGGCCGAGCGGGCGGCATTCCGCAAGTCGGTCAAAGCGGTCGAAAACCTGGTCGCGATCACTAAGAAACTTCAACGCGAATCGAAGAAAAAGCGCTAGCTGATCACCTCGCGAACGGCGCGCCACGAGCAGTTGCACACGGTGTGCCGGATGCTAGAGTGCCCGTCGTTAACCATATTTGCCGGCGCTGATTTTGCGCCGTTTAACAACTGGTAACCATTCACGCCCATATGGGGACATACCGGGGTAGGTACACCGCCCCGAAACTCGCCCAACCGGACAAGTCTTTCTATGAATATTCATGAGTACCAGGCCAAGGCCCTGCTAGCGGAGTACGGTGTTGCGGTGCCGCGCGGCGGGGTCGCCTACACCCCCGACGAAGCCGTTCAAGTGGCAAAGGACTTGGGCGGCGATTTGGCCATCGTGAAGGCCCAGATCCACGCTGGCGGACGCGGCGCCGGCCATTTTGCCAACGAACCGGACGGCGCCGGTGGCGTTCGCCTGGCGCGCACCACCGACGAGGTCAAAGCGCACGCGGCGGCGATGCTCGGACAAACCTTGGTCACCAAGCAGACCGGGCCCTATGGCAAAGAAGTAAAGCGGATTTATATCGAAGAAGGCTGCGACATCGCCCGCGAGCTGTATCTCAGCATGCTGGTCGACCGGGGCACGTCGCGCATCACCATCATCGCCTCGACCGAAGGCGGCATGGACATCGAAACCGTCGCCGAGCAAACGCCGGAAAAAATCCTCACCGTGGCGATCGATCCAGTGACCGGATTGATGCCCTTCCATGCCCGCGAAATCGCTTTCGGCCTCGGGTTGTCGGGCGATCAGATCAAAAGCGCGTCAAAGCTGCTGACCGGCCTCTATAGGGCGTTTGCCGATCTCGATGCGTCGCTGGTCGAGGTCAATCCCCTGGTGGTCACCGGCAGCGGCGACGTCATCGCGCTCGAT
>JBFKGW010000479.1:0-2715 GCA_041633145.1 Alphaproteobacteria bacterium | reverse complement strand
GGTCGATGGTCACCGCGTCGAACAGGGTTGCGTCGATCTCGTCCGGTGGCCGCAGCAGGTCCGACAAATCGCCGCCTTCTTCGAGGTCGAGGTACATCGCAACGTTGCCGAACTGCAGATCGAAATCGATCAAGCAAACCTTGCGTTTTTTGCGTCCCCGGCCGACCAGCGCGTGGGCAGCCTGCACCGCGATGGTGGTGCCGCCGACGCCGCCGCACGCCTTCATGAAGGTGATAACCTTGCCGGTCCTGGCGCCGCCGCCGGCGACTTTGACGTTCGATACGCGCACGAACGCCGCTTCCAGCGCGACCAGAAATTCATCTTCCTTGAGCGGCCGCGGCAGAATGTCGAGCGCACCGGAGCGCATCAAACGCCGCACCTGCTCGAATGGAACGTCATCGCAAATGATGATCACCGAGAGATGCGGATTGCGATTGAGAAAATCCTCGACGGTGTCGAATTCGTCGTCTGCTGACGATTCCATCTGCAAGAGGACGACGCACGGATCGGACTGAAATCTGAGCAGTTCGTCGCTCAGACTGTCCGTGATGACCCGTATATCGGTCGTGGCGTCGATTTTCTTGACGATGCCTTTGACTTCTTGCGCGATATCTTTGCGCAGAAATCCGATCATAGTTGGCTGCGCAGCGTCGACGCGGCCCGCGTGCTTGTTGGTCGTTAACATTTGATCCCTACAGAGGGGTTGTGTGGTCGAGGTCTTCACCCGTCATCGAGGCGGAGATGTCGGGCAAAGTGAAGGGCTGGAGACCAAGGAGGGCGCCCAAGGCGACGTAGTTATATTGCAAACCGACGATGCGGACCGTCACCTGAGGCACAAGATTGAACGTCCCAGCCGCGCTGCCTGGCCGCCCGGCAAAACCGGCAAGCGACGGCCGGTATTCGATCTGGACATTCTCTGAGCTCAGCTGCGGATAGAGCACCCGCATTTCGTTGAATATTTTCGTAAACGCCGCATCGGAGAAAACGCCGCCATTACCGCCACCTGTCACCGTGCACGAACCGGTTGTGCCGGACACCGTACAGGTAATGTCCGGATGATCGCAGAAGGACTCGAGGTCACCGGTATTGGGGTTCTCACAACCTTCCCCCGCGACGGCCGGACTTGCCACAGGTGGATTCGACCCAGCGGTACCGCTGAATTCATTTAGATAATCGGTGACCGGGTTCGATACCGCAGCGATGCGCACACCCAACTGGGTCGCTTTTTCCGCCCGGTTGAACCAGTAAAGCGCAAAGCCGACGTCGAAGATGGCGAAGGTAAATAGGATGAGCGAGAACGCAACAAACGCAAATTCAACCGCGGCCGCACCCGATTGGTCGGCCGCCAGTTTCCGGCAACGGGATCGGAATACCATGTCGTCAATCCCCGATATGGCGCTCTTCGTGCGCCACCGTAATGGTTATCGGCGTGGCGATACCCAAAAAGCCCAGCAGGCGTGCATCGAAAGAATATTCGGCGACAACCTGTACCACGTCGATCGGGCCGGCCGCGCCATCTTTGCTGCGATAGGTGCCGCTCGCGTTGGCGAACGTCCGCACGCCGACGTCTACATCTATGTGATTGTGGTCGAGGCGCGGCGGCTGGCCCGGCGCCATGTCGCCGGTCAACACCAGATAGAGCGCCTTGGTTTCGGCCGCCGTGGTCGTGGGGTCGTCGAGGCGCGCCAAATAGCGCGCCGCGTCTCGCACCCCCTTATTGAGCATATCGTAGGTCCACAAACCACGAGCCATTTCCCAACCGCCGGCAAAGATAATGAGAAGAATTGGCAAGGTGAGGGCAAGCTCAAACATCGCAGCGCCGCTACGGCACGCCGCCAAGGCCCGCGCAATTACGGGAAACTGCGCGTTAACATCCCGCTTCTTCATCATTTGTCAAACATTTCACACAATGTTTAAGGTTTCGTTTACTTATTCTACGCCTCTTAATCTTTCAGTTTTTACTGTCTTTAACGGTATAGTTGGACGATATCGCGCAAGCCGGAATCGCCGCGTTCGAGAACGCCGTGCAGCTCGCCCCAAACCCGCAACTGTTCGGGCCCGCCGGTTTGTGCCGGCTCGGTCAAGAAAACCTGGATATAGCCTTCAACCGGTATGCCGTCGGGCTGGTTGCCCTGGAGCGGGCCGTGCTCGAGACAGTTGACCGCGGTCAGCACGAGCAGGCGCCGGTCTATTTCATCCAGCCCGGTGGTATTGGCGTCCATTGCCGGATCGGACTCGCCGCCGCCGGTGTAATTGCACGCCCGGCCGTCTTCGAGGGTCGGGCCGTCGGGCGCGCCGCCTGGTTTCGGCAATCCGGGGCCGGGTTGGGTGACTTCCAAGGTGAAGCTGCTCTCCGATTCGATCTCGAGCCGGTACATGTCGTAGCGGGTTAACGGCGGGTTTGTCTGGTTGAAGTCGGGCGGCGTCGCGCCAGAATTGCCGTGGTTTATGTTCCAATAGTTCCAGCCCTGGCCGCCCGGATGCTCGGCCGTCGCCCCATGCCAATCGCCGACGCCGTAGCGGTTGCCGGCACAGGTGCCGCTGGCGAAACAGGTATCGCGCGGCAACGGTGCGACTGTCGCGGGATCCGCCGCTGGTTCTGAACACGATTGACCATTGGACGGTTCGTAGCCCTTGGTCACGTTCAAGGGCGCCCGGTAGTTGGGATCAGATTTGATACCGGGACCGCCATAATGCGGGTTTTCATAGGAATCG
>JBFKGW010000478.1:0-2720 GCA_041633145.1 Alphaproteobacteria bacterium | reverse complement strand
CCCATAAGCAGGGCCACTATCTGCCCGGCAGCCACATTCCGATCAAACCGGTCGAATATCTGCGCGAGGACCGGCCCGATTACGTGCTCATCCTGCCGTGGAATCTGCGCCACGAAATCGTCGCCGATCACGGCTATATTCGCGACTGGGGCGGCCGCTTCGTGGTTGCCGTGCCGCAAATCGAGATTGTGCCGTGAAGTTTCGCGATACCGAGTTGGCCGGCGTGCGCCTCGTCGAACTGGAGCCCCATATCGACGCGCGCGGCCTATTCGCCCGCAGTTATTGCGCCGAAGAATTTGCCGCCGCCGGCATTGAACTGAGCGTGGTGCAGACCAACCTGTCGCGCAACCCCCGCCGCGGCACCTTACGCGGCATGCACTATCAGGCCGAGCCGGCGCCCGAACCCAAGCTGGTGCGCTGCACGGCCGGCCGCGTTTTCGACGTCGCGGTCGACTTGCGGCCCGCCTCGCCGAGTTTTTGCCGCTGGACCGCCGTCGAGCTCGATGCCAAAAGCCATAACGGGTTGTATATCCCCGCCGGCTGCGCCCACGGATTTCTGACGTTAAGCGAAAATACAGAAGTGACCTATTTGATGGGCGCGGCCTATGTGCCGGAGCTGGCGCGTGGCGTGCGCTGGAACGATCCGGCCTTCGCCATCACCTGGCCCTTCGAGCCTGTCCTGATGTCCGAGAAAGACGCGAGTTACCCCGATTTCGACCCCGAGGCGGCTAAGGGAACGCCGGCATGAGCGCGGCCGAACCGCAGCGCGTCTTGGTGACCGGCGCGACCGGCTTCATTGGCTCGCGACTGACCCAGCGTCTGGTTGCCGACGACGCCGCTGTGGCCATCGTCGCCCGTCCCAGTTCGTCGTTCGATCAACTCGGCAACGCCGCCAATCAGGTCGAGCTGTTACGCCATGACGGCAGCACCGGCCAGTTGAGCGCATTCGTTAAAGATTTCTCGCCGCAGATGGTGTTTCACCTGGCTGCCAACTTCATCGGCGTTCACACCAGCAACGATGTCGCGCCGCTGGTCGCCGACAATGTCGCCTTCACCGCGCAAGTCTGCCAGGCGATGGCGAACGCGGATGTCCGCTATTTGGTCGGCGCGGGTACCGTTTGGCAGCACGCGACGAGCCCGCCAGGCGAGGCGGTGCCGACCCCCAACTCGCTGTACGCCGCCACCAAGCAAGCCGCCGAAGATATCATCGCCTATTACGCCGGAACCGGTGCGCTGTCGTCGATCGTGTTGAAGATCTACGATTCCTACGGCCCCGGCGATCCGCGGCCGAAGTTTCTCAATGTCCTGGCCAGCGCCGCGGCGACGGGCAAGACCCTCGATGCCACCTCGGGCCGGCAGCAGTTGCACCTAGTGCACGTCGACGACATCGTCGCCGCGTTCCGTCACGCCGGTGCAATGCTGACGGCGGGCGAGTCCCAGGGGCACCACAGCTACACCCTACCATCGGCCGAAGCGGTCAGCCTCAAATCGGTGGTCGCGACGTGGCAGGAGGCGACGGGCCGGGCCGTCGACGTCGCCTGGGGCGCCCGTCCCGACCGGCCGGGCGAGGTCATGGTGCCCTGGGAAGGCCCGCCCCTGCCCGGCTGGAAGGCGAAAATCCCTTTGAAAACAGGGCTTAAGGCGTTTTCGGAAGTGTAAATTCATTGTTTAACCCTGGCGCTGATAATGTCCGCCGTGCAACAAAACCGTGCGCGACATCGGCCCCCTGCGGTTGCTATGGTCGCGCCTAAGCGGGTAGCACGAAAACATCGGTCCGGTGGCGACGGTGTCGGCGCCGGCGGCACTCCAAGGTGAAGCGCGTGATCGGTCGACTGCTTTCTTTCGCCCTCAAGTTTGCGGTCTCGGCAATCCTGCTGTGGTTGCTGGCACGCGGTATCGACCTCGACACGGTCGGCCGCCAGATTATCGGCGCCGATCCCTTGTGGCTGATCGTTGCCGTGCTGTTGGCCGGCGTGGTCGTGCCGATGGCGGCGATCCGCTGGCAACTGGTCACGCAGGCCATCGACGCGCCGGTGAGCAAGCGCGACGCGCTGTCGATCACCGCGATCGGCTGGTTTTTCAATCAAACCCTGCCGTCGACCATTGGCGGCGACGCCGTGCGCATCTTCATGGCCTGGCGCACCGGGATCACCAAGACCGGCGCAATCCACGGCATTGTGCTCGACCGGCTGATGGGTTTGTTCGTCGTGTTGGCCTTGGCGACCCTGTTCCTGCCGCCGCTGCTGTCTGGGTTGAGCGAGGGTTTTCAGAAATGGTTTCTGATCGCGTTCGTTGTCGCAGGCTATGCCGGCTATTTTTTGCTGTTCGCCATGACCGGTACCTTTGCCGAGCGGCTCGACAATTTTCGCCTAGTGAGACTGGCCCGCGCTCTGTCACATGATGCCCGCGCGACATTGATTTCGCTGTCACCTGGTGGCGTTATCCTGGTGCTCTCGGTCATCCTGCAGATCGTACAGATCGCCTCGATTTATGTGATCGCGGTCGCGCTCGGTCTCGACGTGAGCTTCGCCGCGATCATGATCGCCCTGCCCGCGGTGCTACTGATCTCCAGCCTGCCGATCTCGTTGGCCGGCTGGGGCGTGCGCGAGCAATCGATGGTGCTGGCCCTGGGCGCCACGGGTGTGGCCGCCACCGACGCCCTCGCCATCTCGGTCCTGCTGGGCTTGAGCTGGATTATCGTCGGACTGCCCGGCGCGGTG
>JBFKGW010000477.1:0-2739 GCA_041633145.1 Alphaproteobacteria bacterium | reverse complement strand
GCAGCGACCGCCCGGCGGTGGTTGCCGAGACCATCCGGCTGCTCTATCCGTGAGCGAATGCCCGGCAACCCGCCCATGAGTACCGCCAAACGCACCTTCTCGCGCACCGATCAGGTAGTGCCGGTGCTCGAGCAACACCGCTTCGACACCGGCCCGCTGGTGAGTTGGTTGGAAGCCAATGTCGAAGGCTTCCGCGGTCCCATCGAGATCGCCCAGTTCCAGGGTGGCATGTCGAACCCGACATTTCTCATCACCGATGCCGGCGGCGCGCGCTATGTGTTGCGCAAGAAACCGCCCGGCGAGTTGCTGCCGTCGGCGCACGCGGTCGACCGCGAGCACCGCATTACCACCGCGCTGGCCGACACGCCGGTGCCGGTGGTGCGCACGCTCGGCCTGTGCGAGGACACCTCGGTGGTCGGCACCGAGTTTTTCCTGATGGAACACGCCGCCGGCCGGGTGTTCCACGACCCCTCGCTGCCCGATCTCGCGCCCGACGACCGGGCGGCGGTCTACGATTCCATGGGCGAGACCCTGGCCGCCCTGCACCAGGTCGATTTCACCGCCGTCGGCCTCGACGATTACGGCCGCGTCGGCGGCTATATGGGCCGCCAGGTGCGCCGCTGGTCGCAGCAGTACGAAGCCAGCAAGACCGACGAGTTGGCCGAGATGGACCACCTCATGGCATGGCTGCCGGCCAATATGCCCGACGACAGCGAGACCACAGTGGTGCACGGCGATTTCCGCCTGGAGAACCTGATCGTCCACCCCACCGAGCCCAAGGTGATCGCCGTGCTCGACTGGGAGCTGTCGACGCTCGGCCACCCGCTGTCCGATCTCGCCTATAATTGCCTGCCCTACCACTGGCCGGCAGAATCGTTCGGCGACATGCGCGGCCTCGACCCGTCGACCCCGGGCATCCCGGCGGAAGCCGACTACGTGGCGCGCTACTGCGCGCGCACCGGCCGCGGCGAGATCGACAACTGGACGTTCTATCTGGTGCTGTCGCTGTTCCGGCTGGCCGCCATCATCCAGGGCGTCTACTACCGCGGCCTGCAGGGCAACGCGGCCTCGCCCGAGGCGCTGCTGCGCCGCGACCTCGCCCGCCAGCTGGCGCGCAACGCGTGGGAATTGGTTGAGGCAGGTGGATAGTTAGCGCAGGCAAAAAGCCCCTCTCCCTCGGGGAGAGGGGTTGGGGTGAGGGGAAATGACCGTCCGGCAAGCGCGAAAGTTGCGGCGTGACACGACCGACGCGGAAAAACTTCTGTGGAAGCATCTTCGCCATCGCAAGCTGGCTGGTATGAAGTTTCGGCGCCAGCATTTAATCGGGCGCTATATCGCTGACTTTTGTTGCGAAGAGGAGAAACTGGTAATCGAACTGGACGGTGGCCAGCATTCCAACAATACCGATCGTGATGAACATCGAACGCAATATATCGAGAAGTTCGGATATCGTGTCATCCGCTACTGGAACAGCGAAATTTTAGACAACATTGATGGTGTGTTAGTCGATATCCGATTACACGCGCAGGATATCACTTAACTATTTGTCCCCTCACCCGGCTCGCTAACGCTCGCCACCCTCTCCCGGAGGGAGAGGGTTTTCCCACTCTCATCAATTTGGTGCCTGCTCTCGGTCGTTGGGGCCGTAGTCGCGCAAAACGTCGGCGACGCGCAGGCGGTAATCGGCGAACAGCTCGTTGCGGCCCTTGGCCTGGGCGGCGCGGTGATCGAGTTGCTCGCGCCATTGCTTGACCGCTTCTTCGTCGCGCCAGAACGACAGCGACAAGAGTTTCCCGTCTTCGTACATGCTGGCGAAGCGCTCGATCGACAGGAACCCGTCGATCTTCTCCAGCTCCGGCCGCAGGCCGTGGGCGATCTCAAGATAGGCGTCCTGGTGACCCTCTTTCGGCCACACCTCGAAGATGACAGCGATCATTGTTTTTCTCCGTCGGCGCCCGGATCGGTCCACGGCGTCGGGCGCGGCAGCCAACGCGGCACATTTTGCTTATAGCGGCGATAATCGTCGCCGAAGCGTTTCTCCAGGCCCTTTTCCTCCGACAGCGGGAAGTAGACCCCGTTGATAATGAAAAACACGATCAGCCAGGCGGCGATGCCGGTCGACTGAAAGATCAGCGCTTCGCCGACCAGCATCAGCAGCACCGAGGTGATCATCGGATTGCGCACATGGCGATAGGGCCCGGCGACGACCAGTTTTTGCGGCGGGTCCCACGGCGCCGGCGTGCCTTTGCCCCGGGTCACGAACAGCCGCACCGTCCAGAGCGCCAGCGCAAGACCGAGCAGCCCGGCGACCAAGCCAATCCAGAAATCAATCTCGGCTGGGCTGGCGACGGTGAGGCCGGTTTCGGCATCGGTGCTCAGCCACATAATCACCCCCGGCACCAATACCAAAGCGGTGCCGGGCAAGATCAAGACAGTGGCGAGCATGCGCCAGAACATCGGTTCCCCCTGGTGTGCGGCCCCTACTCGGCCGCCTTCTGGGTCTTCGGCCAGCCGATCTGCCGTTTCAGCTCGAGCCGGGCGATCTGCTGGCGGTGCACCTCGTCGGGGCCGTCGAACAGCCGCATGGCGCGGGTGTGGGCGGCCATATACGCGATCGGAAAGTCGTCCGACATGCCGCCGCCGCCGTGTATCTGTAGCGCCCGGTCGATCACGTCGAGCGCCATCTTCGGCGCCGCTACCTTGATCATGGCAATCTCCTGGCGCGCTTCCTTATTGCCG
>JBFKGW010000476.1:0-2749 GCA_041633145.1 Alphaproteobacteria bacterium | reverse complement strand
GTTCTGCCATTCGAGAATATGTCTGGAGAGGCAGATCAGGATTACTTTGCGGACGGTCTGACCGAGGACATCATTACAGCTTTGTCGCTATTTCGTTCCATTCCGGTGATCGCCCGCAATTCGACGTTTAGCTACAAAGGTCAGTCGCCGGATGTTCGCGAAGTCGGCAAAGAGCTTGGCGCGCGGTATATCGTTGAAGGAAGCGTGCGTAAGGCTGGTAACCGAGTCCGCGTCACCTGTCAGTTGATCAACGCTGAGACAGGCCATCATGTGTGGGCGGAACGCTACGACCGAGAACTAGAAGATATATTCGCTCTACAAGATGAAATTAGTCACAGAATTGCAGCGATTATTGAGCCGACATTAGAACGGGCTGAAGAGCAAAGAACCGTTGCAAGACCGCCGAGCAGCCTAGCCGCATGGGACTATTATGCACGGGGTAACGCACACATATGGAAGTGGACGAAAACGGACAATGAGATAGCGCGCGATATGTTCAACCGCGCGATCGAGTTAGACCCTCAATTTTCGCGTGCTTATGTGGGACTTGCATTTTCCTATGCGCGAGAGCTTAGGTTTTTCGATCCGGCAGATAGAGAGGAATGTCGGACGCAGCTTTTCGAATCAGCTCGACGTGCCGTCTCTTTGGACGAATTAGCTGCGCAGGCGCGCGTTGTTCTGGCGCTCGCTTACGCTATGTCACAGCAGCCCGAAGCAGCAGTCGCGGAGGCGAAACGGGCAGTTGAACTAAACCCGTATGATGCCGCTGTAAACAATTGTCGAGGCCTTACGCTGTCGTTGTCGGCGGCACGATTTGAAGAGGGTATCCCGTATACCGAAAGGGCACTTCAGCAGAACCCGCTGGACCCTAACAACCAGTTATATATGACACAGCTTGCCTTGGCTCAGTTGTGCGCCGAGCGGTATGAAGACGCGGTCGAGCAAGCACAAGAGGCAATCCGTCGTCGGCACGATTTTTTGGAAGCCCACTTGGTACTGGCTTCGGCACTTGGTTGTTTGGGGCGATCGGAAGAAGCGCAAACTGCAATCGAGGAATACCGCGACGTCGCGGAGGACTACATTAAAGAGCACGTCGTATTTGCACCTGAGGTCAAGGCCTGCCTGCTAGATGGATTGCGGCAAGCACAAATACTGGAGTGACGCGCTAGTCTAAGCAGCTAGGTACTAACGACGATGATTCGCGACGACCGCTCCTGGCTAAACCCAGCCGTCAGCAGTGGCATCTAAGTACGACCGGTTTACGCCCGAAAGCGGCCATGGGCAGATATGGGAATACGGTTGTCCAACTCTCGTATTGGTCAGTTCTCGAAAACCGTGGATCCGTTCAACCTTAAATTCTCTAAATCTGCCGATTGTTAGATCTGTCTATGCCGTCGTTTCCGAACGGCAGGTGGTTAACAATCTAGATTTATATATGTTAATAATATAGACAAAATATATTATTAGAGTAAGATTTTTATTGAAAGTACGTTAAACACGATAAGTTATGGCGGAAGAGACTTATCAAACCGAAAGTCGGCTGGATCAGACCGCGTGGCGCCTGCTGCGCGAGCTGCAGGCCGACGCGCGGCTATCGTTCAGCGAACTCGCGCGGCGGGTCGGCATGTCGACGCCGGCGGTGGCCGAGCGGGTGCGGCGCCTCGAAGACTCGGGCGCGATAACCGGCTATCGGGCGACGGTCGACCGCGGCCGGCTGGGGCGGCCGCTGGGCGCGTTTCTGCGGCTGACCACACAGGCGACCAGTTATCAGCGGGTGATCGCGCTGTGCGGCTCACTCGACGCCGTTGTCGAATGTCACCACATCACCGGCGAAGACTGCTTCCTCATTCGCCTGGCGGTGACCTCGGTGGCCGAGCTGGAGGACGTGATCGCGCGGTTCCGCCGCTTCGGCACCGCCCACACCTCAGTAGTGCTGTCGTCGCCGGTGACCGACAAGCCGGCCGCTGCGCCGTAGCGATGACCCCATGGCGACGATGGTTTCAAAGCGGTATGGATAAGGCCATGGATTTGGTCAAACAGGTGCGCGACGGCGACCGCCGGGCCTTGGCCCAGGCGATCACGCTGATCGAATCGACGCGCAAAGAGCACCGCCGCAAGGCCGAAGCACTATTGGAGGCGCTGTTGCCCCATGCGGGCAAATCGATCCGCCTCGGCATCTCGGGCGTGCCCGGCGTGGGAAAATCGACCTTCATCGAGGCGTTCGGCCAGTATCTGATTGCCGAGGGTCACCGGGTCGCCGTGCTCGCCGTCGATCCGTCGTCGCAGATCAGCGGTGGCTCGATCCTCGGCGACAAGACCCGCATGGAGCGCCTGGCCCAGTCGCCGCAGGCATTTATCCGGCCGACGCCCACGGCGGGTACTCAAGGCGGCGTCGCCCGGCGCACCCGTGAGGCGATGCTAGCCTGCGAGGCCGCCGGCTTCGACGTGGTGCTGGTCGAGACCGTCGGGGTTGGTCAGTCGGAAACCGCGGTCGCCGACATGGTCGATATGTTCCTGCTGCTGCTGTTGCCGGGCAGCGGCGACGAGTTGCAGGGGCTAAAGCGCGGGGTCGTCGAGTTGGCCGATCTGGTGATCGTCAACAAGGCCGATCAGGACCTGGTCGACGCGGCCAGGCGGGTTGCGGCGGAATACGCCAACGCACTCAATTTCCTGCGCCCGGCAACGCCCCATTGGACGCCGCGGGTGGTCACCTGCTCGGCCCTGGAAGGTACCGGCATCGCCGATATCT
>JBFKGW010000475.1:0-2756 GCA_041633145.1 Alphaproteobacteria bacterium | reverse complement strand
GCGATGCGAAAGTTGTCGTCGTAGGGCGCCAAAAACGGCAGGCCCTCGCGCACGATAACGCGCAGCGTCATATCTTTGAGCTCGGGAAAGAAGCCGCCACGCGGCTGCATGCCATCGAATTTGGAACCTTCGTGGACGTTTATTTCCACCATGAACTGACGGCCGCCACCGGCGACCGCACTGGTCAGAAGCGCGCGATCTGGCAACAGATAGTTGGCGAAAAAAACCACATAGATGAGCCCGATCAGCGCGAGAATCGAGCCGGGGACAAAAAACTGGAAAAAGGTGAACTCATTTTCGCCAAGACCGACCAACATTCCCGACACCAACAGGTTGGTGCTCGACCCGATCAGCGTGGTCATGCCGCCGAGAATGGCGGCAAAAGATAGCGACATCAGTAATTTCGACGAAGGTTGGCCGAGCCGGTCGGCCAAGGCCTGCATGATCGGAATGAATATGACGACGACCGGCGTGTTGTTTAGAAAACCGCTGACGGCCAGCACCGCGACGAAGGCGATCGCCGGTGCGATCGCCGCGTGGCCGCGGCCATAGCGGAACAGCAGCCCGGCGCCCGCTTCGAGCACACCGGTGCGGGCGAGACCGGCGCCCATGACCAGCAACGCCACGACAGTGAGCAAGGCAGGATTAGCGAACCCGGCCAATAAAATCTCCGGGGCAAGTAGGTTCTTGCCGTCGTCGTCCAGGATGGGATTGAAGTGAAACAGCAGGAGCAGGACACAGATCACGCCGAGCGACGTCAATTCCAGCGCCACCCGCTCCACGGCGTAGAGGACCAGCGCCGCCAGGATGACGGCGAAGGTCGCCCACATGCCAAACTCCGCCGGGCTCAGGCCGAAGATGGTGTCCGTCATCGCCCTCGAATCACTCGGGTGTTGCGTCGCCGCACCACATTACCACGCGGTCCCGAGCCGCAAACACGCCCGACCTTGCCTACTGCGCGTCGAGACGCCGCCTGACCAGAATGATTGCGGAGAATGTGGCGACAACTTCGCTGTCGTTGCGCATGGTGTAGGCAAATTGCACGATGCCGCGGTCGGGCTTGCTGCGCGAGGCGCGCGCATCGGCCACTTCGACGGTGGTGTGCAACACGTCGCCCGGCCGTACCGGCGCTAGCCACCGGATTTCGCGCAATCCCGGCCCGCCCATGCCGGTGCCCTCTTGCAAGCCAGTGCGCAGCCATTGCCCCGCGGCCACCGCGATGGTTTGAAAGCCGCTGGCGATCAAACCGCCGTAAATCGACCTTTCCGCCGCGGCCTGATCGATGTGGATCGGCTGCGGATCGTACTTTTCGGCGAAAGCAACGATCTCTTGTTCGCTCAGGCTTACCGGTTCGGTGGCGAACTGCCGGCCGATGTGAAAGTCCTCGAAATATAAACCGCTCATGGCAAATATTGGCTGCTGGTGTGGGCGTAAATGCCGGTTTACGCTTCCGGCCTGCGGCGCAAGAAGGTGGTGGTGTTGAACCGGACGACAGTGGTGTCATCCACCGCCGTGTTGAATTGAAGCTGCAAGATGCCCCGGTCGGGCTTCGACTGCGACGGCCGCACCGCCAATACCTCAACCGAAGTGGATAACTCGTCTCCGGCACGCACCGGCGCTAGCCAATCGACGTCGTCTGTCGCCGGCCCGCCCAAGGAGCTCTCGACGTAATAACCGAGCCGGATGAACTGGCCGAAGGCGACGGCGATGGTCTGCAGGCCGCTGGCGATCAAGCCGCCGTAGGGGCCGGATTTGGCCGCCTCGGGATCGGTGTGGAAGGTCTGCGGATCATAGATCTGGGCAAACGCGATGATTTCGTCGGCGCTTAACGTCACCGGCGCCGTTTCGAACACCTCACCAACGGTAAAATCCTCGAGAAATCGTGTCGTCATCGGTCCCCGCCGATCATCGAAAGGCGGGACACTAACCGGCGCGACGCAACGAATAAAGCCGTGCTACAGGAATTTTTAGCCGTTCAGGCGGCGGTATGCTGCTGGGTTTGCGCGGTTTCCCAGGCCAACAACGTGCGCTTTTGTTCCGGCGACCAGCGATAGCCCGATATCGAACCGTCGCTGCGGAGCACGCGGTGGCACGGGATGAGCCACGACACCGGGTTCATGGCGATGGCGCTGGCGACCGCTCGCGCTGCGCTGGGTTGGCCGATGCGCGACGCCAAGTCGGTATAGCTGGTGGTCGCCCCCATCGGGATGCGTAACAACGCCTCCCACACCTTGAGCTGGAACGGCGTGGCTCGCAACAGCAGGTGAATATTGCCGCGCCCGCCGAACGCCAGCTCGGCGTATTCCGCCGTCCTTCGGGTATCCCAGGTCAGGCGGGCGCCGCCGAAACTGCGCGCCAGATTTTCGAAGGCCCGCGGCCGGTCCTGCCGGTCGCCGAAGGCCAGACCGCAAACGCCGCGCGACGACACCACCATCAGGCAGTCGCCGAACGGGCTGTCGTGCCAGCCATAGCGCAGGTCGAGCCCCTCGGCTTGCGACTTCCATTCACCCGGCGACAGGGCCTCGTGGGTAACGAACAAATCGTGCAGCCGGCCCGGCCCGGACAAGCCGGCGTCGAACGCCGCATCGAGCACGCTCGCCGAAGCGGCGAGGCTGCGTTTGGCATGTTCCAGCGTGAGGTACTGCACGTATTTTTTAGGGCTGACCCCGACATGGCGTGTGAACAGGCGCTGGAAGTGGTGCGGCCCCAAGCCGATCACCGCAGCGGTGTCCTCGAGCGAAGGCTGTTCGGTGTAG
>JBFKGW010000474.1:0-2763 GCA_041633145.1 Alphaproteobacteria bacterium | reverse complement strand
TTCGAGCACGATATCGAAGAACTGATCCAGCGCGAGGATATGGTCGTCACGGTGACCCACGGCGGCTACATCAAACGGGTACCGCTGTCGACCTACCGGGCGCAGCGCCGCGGCGGCAAGGGCCGCGCCGGCATGTCGACCCGCGATGAGGATTTCGTCAGCCAGGTGTTCGTGCTCAACACCCACACGCCGGTGTTGTTCTTCTCCTCGCGCGGTATGGTCTACAAATTGAAGGTCTACAAATTGCCGCTCGGCTCGCCAACTGGCCGCGGCAAGGCGCTGGTCAACCTGCTGCCGCTGGCAGAGGGCGAGACCATCACCACCTTGATGCCGCTGCCCGAGGACGAAGAGACCTGGGACGACTTGTTCGTCGCCTTCGCCACCGCCAGCGGCAATGTGCGACGCAACCGGCTGTCCGATTTCGTACAGGTCAAGGCCAACGGCAAGATCGCCATGAAACTCGGTCCCGACGACCGGCTGATCGGCGTGACCACGTGCGACGAGTCCGATGATATTTTGCTGGCGACGGCGTTGGCCAAATGTATCCGCTTCCGGTTGAGTGATGTGCGGGTCTTCCAGGGCCGCAGCTCGACCGGTGTCCGCGGTATCAAGCTGGCCAAGGGCGACGAAGTCATCTCGATGTCGATTCTGCACCACGCCGAGTCCACAACCGCCGAGCGCAATGCCTATCTCAAGCGCAGCCGCGCCGAACGGGCGGAAGGCGAACCCGATGACAATGGCGTCGAGGGCGAAGAAGCCGAAGCGGCGCTCGACGAGAGCGGCGAAGAAGGTGAAGTCACGCTATCCGACGAGCGCTATCGCGAGATGGCCGAGCAGGAGCAATTCATCCTGACCGTCACCGCCAACGGGTTCGGCAAGCGCACCTCGGCGTACGAATACCGCGTCGCCGGCCGCGGCGGCCAAGGCATCGCCAACATCGATCTCGGCAAGCAGAAAGATAACGCGGTCATTTCCTCCTTCCCGGTCGATCGCGGCACCGAACTGGTGATGATGACCGACGGCGGCCAGTTGATCCGCACCGGCGTATCGGACGTTCGGATTGCCGGGCGCAGCACCCGCGGCGTGACCCTGTTCCGGGTCGCCGAGGACGAGCATGTGGTGACCGTGACGGCCATACGCGACGATGCCAATGGCGAGAACGGCGAGGACGGCGAGGGGGCTGCCGCTGACGACGCGCCGGCGCCTGACGCCGCTGAAAGTTCGACGACAGAGGATAGCGATGGCGAAAGCTGAGCGGGTCGGCGTCTATCCGGGCACTTTCGACCCGGTGACCAACGGCCATGTCGATATCATCCGCCGCACCGCGCGAACCGTCGACCGGTTGGTCGTCGGCGTCGCGGTGAACGCGGGCAAGGGGCCGCTCTTCTCGCTGGAAGAGCGGGCCGAGATGGTGCGCGACGAGATTTCTCACATGGGTAACGGCTTGGACAATCGGGTCGAAGTGAAACCGTTCGATTCTCTGCTGGTGCAGTTCGCCGCCGACGAGAACGCCAGCTGCATCATCCGCGGCCTACGCGCGGTGTCCGACTTCGAGTACGAGTTCCAGATGGTCGGCATGAATGCGCGACTCAATCCCGATATCGAGACGATCTTCCTGATGGCGGCGGAGAGCCAGCAATTCATCGCCTCGCGTCTGGTCAAGGAAATTGCAGCCTTGGGCGGCGACATCACAAGCTTCGTCTCGCCGCGGGTCGCTGAGCGCATCAAAGAGCGGTTTGGTACGCTCGACCGAGACCAATCTAAAGATTGATCAAGCAGCAATTGTGAACAGGGCGGGTCTTACCATGAGCTTTATGCGCATATTCTTCATTGCCGCGGCGATGTTCGCCGCAGCGCTGGCGCCGGCGGCGGCGCAGTCCGGAAAGGGGACCGACTTGGAAAATACACTGTACCTAGACGTGGCGGATGGCCGCGTCGTCATTGAAATGCGGCCCGATCTGGCGCCCAACCACGTCGCGCGGATCAAGGAGCTGGTGCGCGAGGGCTTTTACGACGGCATCGTGTTCCATCGCGTGATCGACGGCTTCATGGCGCAGACCGGCGATCCCACCGGCACCGGCGCTGGCGGTTCCGGCAAGAAACTCGACGCCGAATTTTCGGACGAGAAGCACGTTCGCGGCGTGGTCTCGATGGCCCGCGCGCAGAGCCCCAATAGCGCCGACAGTCAGTTTTTCATCGTTTTCGATGAAGCCCCCTGGCTCGACAATCAGTACACCGTGTGGGGCCAGGTGACCGAAGGCATGGAACATATCGACGCGATCAAGAAGGGCGACGAGCGCACCGGAGCGGTGCGCGACCCCGATGCTATCGTGCGAATCCGCGTCGCCTCCGACGTCAAGGAATAACACGGGCGCGGCGGCCGTTTGGTTGGCGCGCACGAGTGCCCGGCTAATCGGCGTATTGACGGCGGCGGGTCGCCTTCCTAAGTTCCAGCGCAACTGCCCGATATTTGTGGGCCCGTAGCTCAGCTGGTAGAGCAACTGACTTTTAATCAGTAGGTCGTTGGTTCGAGACCAACCGGGCTCACCAATTAAAACAAGGACTTAGCGAAATACCGCTAGGTCCTTGTTGGGTTTAGGTGCGCGTCTGCTTGCCATTAGCAATCAGGCGCAATTACGTTCTTGAGGAGAAATCAACCCGAACTGCTTAGCTGCACCTTCAGTCCCTTTGCAAAAGAGTACGAGGGCGTCGCGAGGGCAGCCAACATCGACCAGCTTAGGTGCCTGTCGGTGCTCCACCACA